>NZ_JBYTEM010000023.1:0-69444 GCF_058789735.1 Rhodanobacter sp. FW106-PBR-R2A-1-15
GCTTTTGCTCTTGCGAATCCCGAATCCCGAATCCCGAATCCCAGCTTCAAAAGCATCGCCCGCCAGCGGGCTCCTACCGGTGCGTTGCTGTGACAACCGGTGTGCCTTGGCGATATTCGCGGCGAGGCCCGGCGCTAGAATGCCGGCTCCCTACTCTCGCACGATGCCCCCATGCAACCCGTCAACCAGGCCCGTCTGCAGATCCATTTCTGCGTGTTGCTGTGGGGCTTCACCGCAATCCTCGGCAAGCTGATCACGCTGCCCGCATTGCCGCTGGTGTGGTGGCGCATGCTGCTGGTGGTGGCGGCGCTGCTGCTGATGCCGCGGGTCTGGCGTGGTTTGCGCGCGATGCCGGCGCGGCTGATCTGGGCGTATGCCGGCATCGGCGTGCTGGTGTCGCTGCACTGGCTCACCTTCTACGCGGCGATCAAGCTGTCGAACGCCTCGGTCGGCGCCACCTGCATCGCGCTGGGTCCGGTGTTCCTGGCCTTCATCGAACCGTGGATCGCCAAGCGCCGGTTCGATCCGCGCGAGCTGCTGATCGGCGTGGCGGTGGTGCCGGGCGTGGTGATGGTGGTGGGCGGCGTGCCGCACGACATGCGTGCAGGGATCGCGGTGGGTGTGCTGTCGGCGCTGTTCGTGGCGTTCTTCGGCTCGCTCAACAAGCGCCTGGTCGAGCACGGCGACCCGCTCACGGTGACCTTCATCGAGCTGGGCACCGGCACCGTGTTCCTCACCCTGCTCGCGCCATTCATTCCGCACGCCGGCCCGGCATTCATGCTGCCGAGCGCGCACGATGCGCTGCTGCTGCTGGTGCTCGCGTTCGGCTGCACCTTGCTGCCGTTCACGCTGGCGTTGGTGGCGCTGCGCCACATGAGCGCGTTCGGCACACAGATGGTGACCAACCTGGAGCCGGTCTACGCGATCGTGCTGGCGATCGTGCTGCTGGGAGAGCAGCGTGAGCTGGACGGCTGGTTCTATGCCGGCGTGGCGGTGATCCTGGCCGCAGTGTTCATGCACCCGCTGATGAACCGGCGCGCGCGCAGCACCAGGCAGCCCGAACTGCTCGGCACGACCGAAAGCCACTCCCTGGTCGACTGATCCATCGGCACCCGCTGACAGGTGCCCGGGCCATCGACCACTTCGGCAGTGGCCGATGGCGTCTCAGCCGGCGGGCACCGGTCGGCGTGCCTCGCTGGCACCGTGCACCCAGCGGTACAACGCCGGCAGCACCAGCAGGGTCAGCAGCGTCGAGGACAGGATGCCGCCGATCACCACCGTGGCCAGCGGACGTTGCACTTCGGCGCCGGTGCCCACGTTCAGCGCCATCGGCACGAAACCCAGCGATGCCACCAGCGCGGTCATCAGCACCGGCCGCAGGCGGGTCAGCGCGCCTTCGACAATGGCACCGTCCAGGTCATGGCCTTCGTCGAGCAGGCGGCGGATGAACGACACCAGCACCACGCCGTTTAGCACCGCCACGCCCGACAGCGCGATGAAGCCCACGCCGGCGGAAATGGAGAACGGGATGCCGCGCAGCCACAGCGCCAGCACGCCGCCGGTCAGCGCCAGCGGCACGCCGCTGAAGATCACCGCGGCATCCCGCGCCGAACCGAACGCCATGAACAGCAAGCCGAAGATCAGCAGCAGCACGACCGGCACCACCACCTGCAGGCGCTGGCTGGCCGAGATCAACTGCTCGAAGGTGCCGCCGTAGTCGATCCAGTAGCCCTCCGGCAGGGTGACCCCGGCGGCCACGGCGCTGCGCAACTCCGCCACGAACGAGCCCAGGTCGCGGTCGCGCACGTTGGCGGTGACCACCACCCGGCGCTTGCCGCTTTCGCGGCTGATCTGGTTCGGCCCGGTGGACAGTTCGATGCGCGCCACCTCGCCCAGCGGTACCGTGATGGGGGCGGACGGATCAGCGCGCGCCGGCAGCGGTATCGGCAAGCTACCCAGCGCCTCCAGCCGGCTGCGCTGCGCCTCCGGCAGGCGCACCACGATGTCGATGCGCCGATCGCCCTCGAACACCTGGCCGGCGGGGCCGCCGCCCATCGCGATGGACACCGTGTCCTGCAGGTCGGCGACGGACAGCCCATAGCGGGCCAGCGCGGCGCGGTCGGGCTGGATCGTCAGCAGCGGCAGGCCGGTGGATTGCTCCTGCTTGACGTCGGCGGCACCGGCGACGCCGGCGGCAACCTGCTCCACCCGTTCGCCCAACGCCACCAGCGTGTCGAGGTCGTCGCCGAAGACCTTGACCGCCACCTCCGCGCGCACGCCGGCGATCAGCTCGTTCATGCGCATCTGCACCGGCTGCGTGAACTCGTAGTTGTTGCCCGGGATGGCGCGCACGGCCGCGTCCATCTCGCGGACCAGTTCGGTCTTGGGCTTGCGCGGATCGGGCCAGTCCTTGCGTTCCTTCATGATGATGTAGGTATCGGCGACGGACGGCGGCATCGGGTCGGTCGCCACATCGGCGGTGCCCAGCTTGGCGAACACGTGGTTGACCTCCGGGAACTGCTTGATGCGCGCTTCCAGTTGCACCTGCATGCCGATCGCCTGGTTCAGCCCGGTGCCCGGGATGCGCAGCGCATGCACGGCGATGTCGCCTTCGTCCAGGTCGGGGATGAATTCGGCGCCGAGCCGACCGGCCAGCAGCCCGGCGGCGACGACCAGCACGGTCGCCGCGGCGACCACCGCGATTCGCCACGCCATCACCCGCTGCAGCAGCGGCGCGTAGACGCGGCGAACCGCGAGCATCACCCGGTTCTCCCGCTCGGCCACGCGGCCGGTCACGAACATCGCCACCGCCGCCGGCACGAAGGTCAGCGACAGCGCCATCGCCGCGGTGATCGCGATCACCACGGTGAACGCCATCGGATGGAACATCTTTCCCTCGACCCCCGAGAGACTGAAGATCGGCAGGTACACGGCGGCAATGATGAACAGGCCGAACAGGCTCGGCTTGATCACCTCGGCCGTGGCGCTCGCCGCCAGCGCGAAACGCTCTTCCCGGCGCAGCATGCGGCCCAGGCGGTGCTGCGCCTCGCCGAAGCGGCGCAGGCAGTTCTCCACGATGATCACTGCGCCATCGACGATCAGGCCGAAGTCGAGCGCGCCCAGGCTCATCAGGTTGCCGGAAATGCCGTTGCCGACCATGCCGCTGATCGTCATCAGCATGGTCAGCGGAATGACCGCAGCGGTGATCAGCGCCGCGCGCAGGTTGCCCAGCAGCAGGAACAGCACCGCGATCACCAGCAACGCGCCTTCGACCAGGTTCTTCTGCACCGTAGCGATGGCCCGGTCGACCAGCAACGTGCGGTCGTACACCGTGCGTGCACTGACCCCGTCGGGCAGGCTCGCGTTGATCGTCTTCAGCTCGGTCGCGACCCGCTGGGCCACGATGCGGCTGTTCTCGCCGATCAGCATGAACACGGTGCCCAGCACGGCCTCGTGACCGTTCTCGGTCGCCGCACCGGTGCGCAGTTCCTCGCCCTCGGCGACTTCGGCCACGTCGCGCACGCGCAGTGCCACGCCGTCCTTCTGCTTGATCACGACCTCGCGCAGGCCATCGAGGTCGGCGATCTGCCCAGGCACACGGATCAGGTACTGCTCGCCGAACCGCTCGATATAACCGGCACCGACATTCGCGTTGTTGCGTTCCAGCGCCTGTTGCACGTCGACCAGGCTCAGCCCGTAGGCAGCCAGCCGGGCCGGATCGGGGGTGACGTGGAACTGGCGCACGAAGCCGCCAATCGTGTTCACCTCGGTCACCCCGGCAAGGTTGCGCAGCTGCGGCCGGATCACCCAGTCCTGCAGTGAGCGCAGGTCGGTCGGCGTCCACGGCTGGCCGTCGGCACGCCGCGCAGCGGGAGCAGCCTCGACCATGTACATGAAGATCTCGCCCAGGCCGGTGGCCACCGGCCCCAGCGTCGGCTGCACGCCCGGCGGCAGTTGCGTGCCGACCTCCTTCAGCCGTTCGGCCACCTGCTGCCGCGCGAAGTACACGTCGGTGCCGTCCTCGAACACTGCGGTGATCTGCGACAGGCCGTAACGGGCGATCGAGCGCGTCTGCTGCAGATGCGGCAGCCCCGCCAGCGCCGTCTCGATCGGGTAGCTCAGGCGCCGTTCCGCTTCCAGCGGCGAATAGCCGGGCGCCTCGGTGTTGATCTGCACCTGCACGTTGGTGATGTCGGGCACTGCGTCGATCGGCAGCTTCGAATAGTTCCAGGCGCCAAGTGCACCCAGCCCCAGCGCCAGGATGAGCACCAGCAGGCGATGCGCGATCGCGGCGCGTACAAGTCGTTCAAGCATGCCGGCGTCCTCAGTGGTCGTGGCTGGCGCCGGACTTTTCGATGTCCGCGCGGATGAGGAAACTCTGCTCGCTCACGTAGGCCGTGCCGGGCTTGAGGCCGCCGAGCACCTCGACCGCCCCGGCATCGCGCGCACCCAGCTCCAGCATGCGCACCTCATAGGTGTCGCCGACCCGGGCGAACACCACGGTGAAGTCGCGAAAGCGCTGCAGGCCCGAAACCTTCACCGCCAACGGCACTTCACGCTGGGCGACGGTGACATCCCCGACCACCGCCATACCCGGACGCCAGGCGCCGTCCGGGTTGGGGATGCGTGCGCGGACCACCACGCTCGTACCCATGTGGGTGACCGGTACCAGGGCGTCGATACGGGTCGCCAACGCCTCGCCGCCGCTGGCCGGGCGCACCCTCACCGCCTGCCCCGGCCGCAGCCGGTCGGCGTCGCGTCCGACCGCATGCAGTTCGATCCAGACCGAGGACAGGTCTGCGATCTCGAACAGCGGCGCCTCGTCGGCGACGTCGCCGACATTCGTGTTGCGCGCCAGCACCACGCCGTCCAGCGGTGCGGTTACCACGTAGCTGCGCATGCTGTCGTTGCCTTCCACCGTGGCCAGCGTCTGCCCGCGGCGCACGCGATCGCCCAGGTTCACCGGCACGCTGCGCACGATGCCCGGAAAACGGGCACGCACCATCGCCTGGCGGCTGCGGTCGATCGCCACGCGCCCCATCAGCGGCAGCACGTCGCGGATCGTGGCCGGGCCGGCCACCGAGGTTTTCACTCCTGACGCTACGGCAATCGCCGCCGGGATCGTGACGCGTCCTTCGTACGAGGCGTAGTTCCACGCATGCGTCTTGCCGGCGTGGACGGCACTGACCTTGACGTCGAACGAATGCGGCTCGATCACCGTGCCGTCGGCAACCAGCGCGTCGCCCTCGGGCCGGAACGTGAAGCGGGTGGTTTCGCCGTCCAGACGTCTGATCTCGATCAACGGCTGCAGCGCATCCGGCGGCAGCAGCTTGCCGTCGCGATAGCCGTACAGGCGGAACTCCGGCGGCACGCCGGCTTCGTAGACGGTGACTTCGAGTGCGAACGAGCCGTCGCGCAGCAGGCGGCCGTTGTGCGGGCCGCGCTCGAACGCATCGGCGGCAGCGTGTTCGCCTGCGGCCGGTTCATGCGCGGCACGATCGCCGCAGGCGCCAAGGGCAACAGTGGCGAGAACCAGCAGTACCAGTGCAATGCGCTTGATGGGAGCGCTTTTCAGGGACATGAACTTCATGGCGACGAAACTCCGGCCGAGACCGTCATCCGTTCGATGTCGGTCAACAAGATGTGGTAACGGACGGCGGCGTCGATCTGCGCGTTGCGCAGTTCGAGCAGCGTGCGCTGGGCCTGCGACAGCGCGACGAAGCTGAAGCGCCCCGCCTCGAAACCCTTGCGGGTCAGCGCCAGCGCGGCTTCGGCCTTGGGAATCATGCGGTCGCGATGCGCTTCGAAGGCGGTACGCGCGTGGACCATTTCCTGGTACGCGGAGAACAGCCGCTGGCGCACGTCCATCTGCTGTGCCTGTGCGCGCGCGTCGGCCGCCTCGGTCTCGGCCTCCGACTGGGCCACGCTGAGCGCGGAGCGTCCGGCGCTGCCCAGCGGCAGCGATACCCCGGCGATCAGCGCCGTGTCGTTGAACGTCGACAGCCGCCGCACGCCGACGTGCCAGGTAACGTCCGGCTTGGCGCTGGCGGCGGCGACGCGCTCGCGCGCCCGTGCCGCGTGCGCGTCCAGTGCCAGGCCGCGCAAGGCGGGGTTGTCGGGCAGGCGCGAAATGAGGGCTGCATACGACGGTACCGCGGGCAACTCGAACAGGTTGCCGGCCACCGCGTCGAAATCAGGCTCGGCGGCATGCCACAGCGCGGCCAGGGAGACCCTAGCACTGGCCAGCTCGTGGGACGCGTGCTCCACCTCGATGTCGGCGCGCGCCTCGGCGATCTGCATCAGGTCGAGGTCCGACTCCGGACTGCGGCCGGCCTGCACCCAGCGCCGCACGGTCGCCGTCAGCTCGTGCGCGAGGGCGAGGTCCTGCGCCGCCAGGGTGGTGCGCGTCTGGTCGGCGAGCACTTCGACGAAGCGCCGTGCGGCCTCGGTGGCCAGCTCCAGACGGACCTGTTCCAGCGCATTGCGCGACCGTTCGATGTCGATGGCACCCGCGGCCACGCGAGCGTCGCGCTTGCCGCCCCGTTCGAGGACACGGCCCAGCCGCAAGGTGGTTTCCGCTGCCCCGACGCCGGCCAGCGATCCGCTGCCGGCCACGTTTTCCACCTCCGCCCCCACCACCCAGGGCGGCGCAAGGCCGGCAAGGTCCGCCTGCCGTTCGTCGGCGACGACGGTCCGGTCGCCGGCACGAATGGCCGGGTTGTGCGCGAGCGCACGAGCTACCGCTTGCGGCAGCGAAAGGGCCTCGCCCGCCACCGCAGGCGCACCGAAACCGCCCGCCAGCAGCAGGAGGCACAGACAGCGTAAAGAAAACACGACGATCTCCCATCGAATGCACAGTCAACGAGTTCAGGCCGCGATGCGGCCGTCGGGACGTTGCCGTCAGACGATGGGAGGCCGATGCAGGCGGGTCAGCGAACCGTCGGGTGCGGAGGCATCCTGCCAGGGCGTGCAGGCGTCCGCCTGCACCGGTGCGCACAGCGCAACGACGACTTGCGGCAGGGTTGCCGCTGCGCCGGCCAGGTAATGCGCATGGACGTGCGAGCCGTCCGGCAGCGGCACCACCGGCTCGCCGGCACCATCGGCATGGTGGTGATCGGCGGCGGCATCGGTGGCGAGCACGTGCACTGCCGTGTGCGCGCCGTCATGGCTATGCGTGATCCACCTCGGCATCAAGGCCGACAGCACCATCGCCAGCGCGAACAGCAGCACCGCGCGCACCATGACGGGGCGACGATGGGGCAAGCGGCGAAGAGTGCAAAGGACGCTCATGACCCGCCCACTATGCGCAGGAAGAGCCGCGAAGGCAACCGGCGATGCGACGCACCACATGCCGTTCACCCGCCGCGACGATCAGCCGCGGCACCAGCAACGGGGGCGCCGCTGCCGTCGCCGGCATCGGTGCCCGGTGCGATTTCAGGTCGGAAACCGATGACGGTGTCAACCAACGGGCGGCGTGCCTGCTTCGCTCCACGGAACCGGCCATGCGTCATATCTTGAAGTCGTCGAAGGCTATGCGCTCGTCATCGACACCCAGGCTTCGCAGCAGCTTGATGGTGGCCGACAACATGCCTGGAGGGCCGCACAGGTAAAACTCGCAGGACTGCAAGTCAGGATGATCGCGCAGCAAACCCTGGTGGGTGGCCTCGTGTACCAGACCTTCGATCGACATGGCGCCATGTCCGGCCGTTTCCGACAACACGAGATGCCAGGTGAAGTTGGAATGACGCGATGCCAGTTCGGCCATCTCGTCGATGTAGGGCGCCTCCCCGCGATGACGGGCTCCATACCAGAAATGGATTCGCTCTTGCCCGCCCTGGTCGAGCCGGGAGTGGATCATCGCCCGCAATGGAGCCATGCCTGCACCGCCGCCGATGAAGATCTTTTCGCGATCGCCCGGACGCAGGGCGAAGTCGCCGAACGGCCCGCTGAAGCGGATCGCGTCGCCCGGCTTGAGCGAATACAGGTAGGCCGAACCCTTGCCCACGAACCGGTGTTTGCTGCCCGGGCTTCCCACGCTGAAACGGGCCAGCAAGGTGAGATGCCACCCGGCCTTCTCCACCGGCAGCGACAGCGAATACGAACGCCGGACCGGCTCCTTGCTGACCAGCACCGGCGGCAGGTTCAGCGCGCCCCATTCGTCACGATGTTCTTCCGGGTGTGAAATATGCTGGCGCGGCAGCGCGTAGTCGGGAACGTGAACCTGGAGATACGAACCCGGCTGAAACCCCCGCCTGATGGGCGACGACGGCAAGAGCCTTATCTCGCGCAGGAACGGAGTCACCGCGGTGATGCTCTCGACGATCGCCGTCTGCTCGTTCCACAGCTCGGCACCACCGGGCACCTCCAGCTCGAGATCGGCGTGCACCGGAACGTTGCAGGCCAATCGATAACCCAGCTTCAGGCTGCTGGCGCTGAGATGCTCGCGATCGGAACTCGTCGAGGGTGGCGCGTTGCCACGCAAACGGACCGCGCACAACCCGCAGCTCTGCCCGCCACCGCAATTGGACGGCAGGTGCAGGCCGCTTCGCCCCAGCGCCAGAAACACGCTGTCGCCTTCGCGCGAATCCACCAGGCAGAGCTTCGTCCCGTCCGGCGCGTAGACCGCCAGGCTCCGTTTCCGGCGCCAGCGAAGCGGGACGAATTCACTCAGGCGGAAACTTGCAACGAGCAGCCACAGTCCCGACAGCGCCATCCATAGTCCCCCCGAAGCCGCCAGGACCACCAATGGATTGTTGAAGTTCTGCTGCCCCGTGTAATCCATGAAGTGCAGCATCATGACCGTATCGAACAGCCGCCAGGTCGCGTTGCGGCGCTCGAGGATATGGCCATCGCGGGCCGACAGGTAGATCGTCGTATCGGCGCTGTCGCCGAACGCCACGCGCCAGACCGGGCCCTGGTAACCGCGGGTCTCGAAATTGGCCTTCGGCAGGAACTCCGGTGCCTCCGGTCGACCGTCGCCGACATAGTCGCGGGCGGCGATGATCGCCGCGATCGTGGCATCCACGGTCACGCTGTGCCCGGTGTGCGCGTCCACCAGCCACGCCTCGGCCTTTTCGGCAAGCCGGTAGACCGGGCGATCCGCCAGCCACATGGTTTCCAGCGTCTGTACCGAACGCCCTGCATCCGCCAACACGCGTTGCGGTGCAAGCATGCCGGTGGGCCAATCCGGTATTTCACGCGCCTGGGCGCGATGGGTCCGGCCTTCGACGGCGTCATGATCGAGCAGGCTCATGATCAGGCCGCTTCCCGTCCAGACCACGAATTGCGCCGCGACGATCAGGCCGATCCATTTATGCAGTTTGCGGATCCACGGCTTCATGTCGTCGCCTTCCTCTTGCGGAAACTGTGCACCAGCAGCCAGATCCCGCTGAGCGCAAAAAGCAGTCCGATGGAAGCCGCTACCCGCATCAGACCGTTGTTCACGTTCGAACGCGTCTCGTAGTCCATGATGTGGAACATCCAGAGAAAATCGTACAGGCGCCAGAAGTCGTGCCGCCGCGCCAGCAATTCGCCCGTCGTCGCGGACAGGTACAGCGTCGTGTGGCCGCGATCCGAGAAATTGGCTTGCCACATGGGTACCGGCCGCTTGGCCACCTCGCTCGGCACCTTCTCCAGCAGATGCACGGATTGAATGGCGCCATCGCCGCGGTAGAGCGACGAGGCCAACTGTCGCACCTGCTGCTCGCCCAGCGCGGGCAACTCGGCGCCGGTCGAGGCATCGACCAGGACGGTTTTCCCGCCCTGGCGCAGCTCGTATACCGCCTGCCCCATCAACTGCTTGAGCTTGAAACCCGTCGAGTGCGGATAACGCTCGCTCAACGTGCCGGCGTCGACCTGCACGGCCGGCTCGCGAAGCGGCTCGGCCGCGACGTGCGCCAGGTGGTCGCCATGGATGAGGTCGATCGAGATGGCGGTCATGTAAAGACCGCTCAGCGTCCAGAGGAGTGCCTGCACGCCCACGATCAGGGCGATCCAGCGATGGGCGCGCCGCGCCCAAAATGCGAGTTTCATCGAAAATATCCTGCTGACGGACAACCCGGGGGCGCATGACCGGATAGCTGCCGGCGCCATCGCGCCGGCAGCTTCCGACGAAGTCACCAGCGGTAGGTGAGCTTCGCGTTCCAGCGCCGACCGAGCAGGTCGTAGGTCATGGTGTCGGTGTTCGCGTCGGTATAGCTCTGGATGAATGGCGCCTGCTTGTCCCAGAGATTGTCGACGCCGAAAGCAACGTCGAGGAACGTGTTCACCACGTACTTCAGCTGCACGTTGTGATAGGTCAAGCCCGGTGCGTGGTCGCCGATATCGCCGCGCGAGGCGTTGATGTCGTCGGCGGCGCCGATGTACTGCACGCTGTAGGAGCCAGACCACGGCCCGCGCACCATCGTCAGCGAAGTGAACGAACGCCAGTGCGCGTAGCTGCCGCGACCGCCGGTGATCTTCCCCGCATAGTGGATGTCGTCCGCACCCAGGAACGGTTTCACGTCGTAGTTCTTCAGGTACGAGACGTCCGCGCTGAGGGACGCCTTCCAGCCGGCCAGATCGAACTGGTAGACCGCCCCCAGGTCGACGCCCGAGAGCCTTTCACTCGCGGCATTGACCGGCTGGGCCGAAAGGAAACCAATCTCGCCAGTCTGCCGATTGCGGGTGAAGTTCGACGCTGAGCAGAACGGATGCGAAAAACCGGGCGTGTTGTAGCACACCGCAAGCTTGGTCGAACCGGCGATACGCTGGATCGCGTTGTCGATCTTGATCTTGTAGTAGTCCAGCGTGACCGTCAGGTCGTTCACGAAGTTTGGCGTCCACACCACTCCCGCCGTCATCGTCTTTGCGGCCTCGGGCTGCAGTTTCGGGTTGCCGCCAACGGTCGTCAGTACCGTGTTCCCCAGCTGGGTATAGCCGGCCGGCACGCCGGAAGCGCGGCAGTTCTGCGCAACCACCGACGACGCCGGCAGCTTGCTCCAGCCGTTGCAGGGATCGGTCGTGGTCAGATTGCCCTCCGACACTCCGCCGAAGAGCTCGGGCACATTGGGAATGCGGAAAGCGGTGGCGTAGTTCGCGCGCAGCTTGAGCGACGGCACCATCTGCCAGTCCAGGCCGACCTTGTAGTTGCTGTCGTTGCCGAACAGGTCGTAGCTGGAATACCGCGCTGCCGCGCTGAGGTTCAGCGACTGCGCGAGGAACTTGTCCTGCAACAGGGGAACTGCGACTTCGGCGAAGGCTTCCTTGGCCGTGTATTCGCCCGCTATCGGATCCTGCTTGTTGGTGTTGGCGATGCCCAGCACCGTGAGCTGGTCCGGGTCGCGCCAGCCGCGTTCCTTGCGAATCTCCACGCCGGTTGCCACGCCGACGACGCCGGCCGGCAGTTCGAACAGCTCACCGCTGAGGTTCGCCGTGAAACTCTTCTGGTCGTTGCCGCCGTTGTCGCGGCTCTTGAAAAGGATGTAGTCGAGCACCCTGGGAGTCAGGTTGCCGTAACCGAGGTAGTTGCCGCAGGGAATGGCTGCACCTGCCGCATTGCTGCAGATGCTCGTGTTCAACGTCTGGTCGACGCGATCCAGATTGGCGATGTTGGTGGAACCATCGATGCCGGTGCTGCGCCCCCAGTTCACCGCCGCCGACCAATCCCAGCGGGTACCGATCCGGCCCTCCAGCCCCACTACCGCGCGGAAACTGTCGACTTCCTGATAGAAGTTGCGGGGACCCGCTTCCTGCAACCTTCTGCGCTGCAGCAAGAGGCTCTGACCCGTCGGGTTGGTCGGGTGATCAGCCGCGATACGGATCGGGCGGTATATGCCTATCGCGCCTGGCGTGGCGAGCTGGTCCGAACGCCGGTTCGTGTACATCAATTCGGTAAAGACACGAACCTCCTCCGTCAACGCCAAATTGCCGAACGAACTGAGGCTCAAACGCTTGATCGGATTGACCGCATTGAGATACGGATTGGAATTGTAGTTGTCGCGCGCCGGTGAGTAGGTGTGATAGCCATTCGCCGGGCCGTTGGGGTCCTGATTGAAATTGACTCTCCGGCCATCGGCCAGAACGGCCCGGCCGCCGATCGTCGAGGAGCTGCCGACGCACACGAGCTTTCCGCCGACTTCGCCGAACGAGCACGGCGCGCGATCCGCCATGTTGACCTCTCCGGTTTCGGCGTAGTTGATCGCCGCCATCAACGAGCCCCGGTCAGAGCTCATCCCCCAGGCCAGATCGACCGCCTTCTCGTCGCCGTCCTGCTGGAAGGTCCGGCCGTAGCGAACCGAGGCCTCGACGCCGTTGAACTTCTTCTTGGTGATGATGTTGACCACGCCGGCCACCGCATCGGCACCGTAGATCGCCGACGCACCATCCTTCAGCACCTCGATGCGGTCGATCAGCGCCACGGGAATGACGTTCAGGTCAGCGGAGCTGTTGGCTCCGGTGCCTCCGTTGACGATACGCCGGCCGTTGAGCAGAACGAGCGTCCGGTTGATGCCGAGGCCACGCAGGTTCACCTGCGCGGTGCCGTAGCCATTGTCGGCCCAATAGGCATTGGTCTGGTTGCCGGCAAAACCGGCCGAGGCCGGCAGCCGCTGGAGCAGATTTTCCACCGACACCACGCCGGAACGCGCGATCTCGTCGGCATCGATGACGGTTACCGGGCCGACGCCGGAGATCTCGGCTCCCTTGATGTGGCTGCCAGTCACTGCGACCGCCTCAAGGTTGGTGGCCGGCGGCGCGGCGGTGGACTGGGCAAAGGTGGTGCTGGCAAAACCGGCGGACAACAGCGCGCCGATAGCCAGCGCAAGGTGATTGCGCTCGTAGAACATGGAAAACTCCCCCCAACTCGGTCTGGGATGATCTGATCGGTGAATGCCTGCGACGCTGCCAGCGCGACTGCGCGGCAGAAAATTGCTCAAGGCAAAACATGCCGCCACAGAGGGCGGGCCGACGAGATCAACCGATGGGAGGTCGGAAGACGGAGGAGATGGCGGTGCGAACCGTGTGCATGACCGCCATCACGGAGGGATGCGTATCGAGAACATGCTGGGCGGCAAACACTACCGCCTGGTCGACGGATGCGGCCGGCGATACGCACATGCAGGCGCACCCCGGGGTACAGTCACAATCCGCATCCCCCTTGCGTTCGTGCACCGAGTCGGCATTGTCGTCACAACCATACGCGATCGAACGGATACCGGCCTGGCCGCGCTGGGCCTGCACCCCGGCCATCTCGGCCGAGCGCCACTGCGCCACACTGGCATCGAGGCAGAAAGCCGCAACCAGAAGGCACCGCAACAGTAGGACGCAGGTGGGCATGGCGTGGCGCTGCCGACTCGTAAAGTTGTCTATACCATCTAGTACCACGTCCAAAATCGGGCTGTCAATCATGCACCGCAGCGCGGTACCCGGTGCGCGACGACGTCTTCCACAAGTTGTATAGACATGCAATGCTCTGGCGATGAACGGACGCCAGCCGCAGTACCTCAAACTCAAGCGCCATATCCTCCGCCACATCACCAACGGCGACTGGCCGCCATTGAGCAAGGTACCCAGCGAAAACGAGCTGGCCTCCCGCTTTGGCATCTCCCGCATGACCGTCAACCGCGCCATGCGCGAGCTGACCGATGCCGGCATGCTCACCCGCACGCAGGGTGCGGGAACGTTCGTTGCGGAGCGCAAGGCCGAGTCGGCGATGTTCGAAGTGCGCAGCATCCGGAATGAAATCGTCTCCCGCGGGCAGGCGCATACCGTGGAGATATTGACCCGCGAACTTGTTTCCGCGCGCCCCGTCACGGCGCGCCAGTTCGCCCTGCCTGCCGGAACCAAGCTCTACCATTCGCGCCTGCTGCACCGGGCCGACGGCGAACCACTGCAGCTGGAAGACCGCTTCGTGAATCCGGTCTGCGCGCCGGACTATCTGGAGATCGATTTCTACAAGGAAATTCCGCATCAGTACCTGATGCGCACGGCGCCCTTGCAGCGAATCGAGCATGTCATCGAGGCCGAGGCCGCAAGCAAACGGCTGGCACGCCTGCTCGATGTCGAGCCGGGAAGCCCATTGCTGACGCTGACACGCCGCACCTGGTCGCGCGACCAGATCGCCAGCTACGTCCGCCTCAGCTATCCCGCCGGCAAGTTCCGCTTCGTCGGCGATTTCAATGTCGGCGATTTCAAAACTCCCTGATGGAAACACCCATGGATACGCTTGCCATGCCCAAGGCGGGCCCGCGCACGGTGCGGGCGCCGCGCGGTACCGCACTGACCTGCAAGAACTGGCTGGCTGAAGCCGCCTACCGGATGCTGCAGAACAATCTCGATCCGGATGTGGCCGAGCGGCCGGAAGATCTCGTGGTTTACGGCGGGATCGGCCGCGCCGCCAGAGACTGGCGCTGCTTCGACCTCATTCTCGAATCGCTGCGCACGCTGGAGGACGACCAGACGCTGCTGGTGCAATCCGGCAAGCCGGTGGGCGTCTTTCGCACCCACGCCGATGCTCCGCGGGTGCTCCTCGCCAACTCGAACCTGGTACCGCACTGGGCTACCTGGGATCACTTCAACGAGCTCGATCGCAAAGGATTGATGATGTACGGCCAGATGACGGCCGGTTCCTGGATCTACATCGGCTCGCAAGGCATCGTGCAGGGCACCTACGAAACCTTCGTCGAGCTTGGGCGCCAACACTACGCCGGCGACTGGTCGGGCAAGTGGATACTTACGGCCGGCCTGGGCGGCATGGGAGGCGCACAACCGCTCGCCGCCGTGCTGGCCGGCGCCAGCTGCATCGTCATCGAATGCCAGGAGTCGCGCATCGACTTCCGCCTGCGCACACGCTACCTCGACCGCAAGGCGCACAGCATCGAGGAAGCCCTGACGATCGTCGGGAATGCGGCCACGCCTGTCTCGGTCGGTCTGCTCGGCAACGCCGCCGATCTCATGCCCCGCTTCGCCGAACTTGCGCGCACCGGCGCGGCGCGCCCCGGCGCCGTGACCGACCAGACCTCGGCGCACGACCTGATCAACGGTTACCTGCCGGCCGGCTGGACGCTTGCGCAATGGGAGGCGGCCCGCCGCGGCGCCCCGTCGCAGCAGGACGCGCTGACCCAGGCCGCTGCCGCCAGTTGCGCAACGCACGTCAACGCGATGCTGGCCTTCCACCGCATGGGAGTACCGACGATCGACTATGGCAACAACATCCGCCAGGTCGCCTTCGACCAGGGCGTGCAGGACGCGTTTGCCTTCCCCGGTTTCGTGCCGGCCTGCATCCGTCCGCTGTTCTGCCAGGGCAAGGGGCCGTTCCGCTGGGTCGCGCTGTCCGGCGATCCGGAAGACATCTATCGCACCGATGCGAAGATCAAGGAACTCTTTCCGGAAGACGCACGCCTGCACGACTGGCTGGACCAGGCCCGGGAGCGCATCGCTTTCCAGGGCTTGCCGGCGCGCATCTGCTGGCTCGGCCTGGGTCAGCGCCATCGCACGGCCGTGGCCTTCAACGAGATGGTGCGCACCGGAGAGCTGACCGCGCCCATCGTCATCGGCCGCGACCACCTCGACTGCGGTTCGGTCGCCAGCCCCAATCGCGAAACCGAGGCCATGCGCGACGGATCCGACGCCGTTTCCGATTGGCCGCTGCTCAACGCATTGCTGGCCGCATCCGGCGGCGCCACCTGGGTCAGCCTCCACCACGGCGGCGGCGTCGGCATGGGCTTCTCGCAGCACTCGGGCGTCGTGATCGTCTGCGATGGCACGGACGCGGCAGCCAGGCGCCTCGAACGCGTGCTGTGGAACGACCCGGCGACCGGCGTCATGCGCCATGCCGACGCCGGCTATGCAACGGCGTTGCAGTGTGCGCGCGAACACGGCCTGAACCTGCCCGCCATAACCGGATGACCATCCCATGCTAATGCTTACTCCCAGCCGGTTGACGCTGGCCCAGCTGCGCGGCCTTGCCGCTTCGCATGCGCCGATCGAACTGGCGCCGGAATGCGAGGCGCCGGTGCGCGCCGCCGCCACCGCCGTGCAAACCGTGGTCGCCGCAGGTGCGCCCGTGTACGGCATCAATACCGGCTTCGGCAAGCTGGCCCACGTCCGGATCGTCGACGACCAGCTCGAACAGTTGCAGGCCAATCTCGTCCGCTCCCACGCCGCAGGGGTGGGCTGCCTGCTCGAAGACGCCACCGTCCAATTGATCCTGGTGCTCAAGATTGCCTCCCTGGCCCGCGGCTATTCGGGCGTGCGCTGGGAGGTGGTGCAGACGCTCGTTGCCTTGCACAACGCGCAGATCTACGCCTGCATCCCTGCGCAGGGCTCCGTCGGCGCCTCGGGCGACCTGGCCCCTCTGGCTCACCTGACCCTGGCCGCGATGGGCGAGGGCGACGTGCGCGTGAACGGCGTGCGGATACCCGCCGCGGATGCCCTGGCGCATGCCGGCATCGTGCCGATACGTCTGGCCGCCAAGGAAGGCCTGGCCCTGCTCAACGGCACCCAGGCCTCGACCGGCATCGCACTGATGGCGTTGTTTGCCGCCGAGCGGGCGTTTTCCGCCGCCGTCGTCGCCGGTTCGCTTTCGGTCGATGCGGCCGCTGGCTCGGATACCCCCTTCGACCCACGCATCCATGCCGTGCGCGGCCAGCCCGGCCAGATACGCGCCGCCGGGTTCTACCGGCAGTTGCTGGCGGGCAGCGCGATTCGCGAGTCGCACCGCCACGACGACGCGCGCGTCCAGGACCCCTACAGCCTGCGTTGCCAGCCCCAGGTCATGGGGGCATGCCTGGATCTGCTGAACCAGGCGGCCACCACGCTGCAGATCGAAGCCAATGCGGTTTCCGACAACCCGCTGGTCTTTCCGGACGACGGCGAAGTGCTGTCCGGCGGCAACTTCCACGCCGAACCGGTCGCGTTCGCGGCCGACCAGATCACCATCGCGATCGCCGAAGTCGGTGCGCTGGCCGAGCGCCGGATCGCGCTGCTGATCGACGCCACGCTGTCCGGCCTGCCCGCGTTTCTCGTCGACGAACCGGGCATCAACTCCGGTTTCATGATCGCCCACGTCACTGCCGCGTCCCTGGCCAGCGAGAACAAGACGCTCGTGCACCCGGCCAGCACCGATTCGATCCCCACCTCGGCCAATCAGGAGGATCACGTCAGCATGGCCACGTTCGCCGCACGCAAGGCCATCGACGTGGCGGTCAACGTCCGGCGCATCGTGGCGATCGAATTGCTGGCCGCCTGCCAGGGCCTCGACTTCCGGCGCCCGCTGCGCTCCTCCGAGCCGCTCGAAGCCGCGCATGCCATCGTGCGCCGGGTCGTGCCGCGCTACGCCAGGGACCGCTATTTCGCCGCAGACATCGCCCACGCCGACGACCTGATCGCCGCCGATGCCTTCGCGACGGTGTTCGGCCACGTCCTTGCCGAGCCTTCCACGTGATGGAGGGGTGGCGGGGCCGTGTCGATTCCACCGACGATCCAGCGGCATTGACCGGAGAACCGCTCCAGCTGGATGACCTCGGCGTGGATGGGAACTTCGCGACCGAACGTCCGCAGCGTCGACGTACCCCCGCCAGGGCCGCGCCCCGCGTGCCACCGGCCTGGTAGCCCGCGAGCACGATGGCATTGCGATCATCGGGGCCGAACGCTTCGATGTGATGCAGCACGCTCCCGCCGGTCGTCATGCCGCTGGCCGAGATGATGATCATCGGCCCGCGCTGGCGATTGAGCGCCGTGGACTCCTCGACGCTGTTGACGAAGGTCGCCAGTTCGAACATGCGGCGGCAGTCTTCGTCCGATACGTGGTGTTCGTCGTGATGGCGGTGGCCAATGTGGGTCGCATCGATGGCCATCGGGCTGTGAGGTAGACCGGAACCCGCGGGATCTCGCCCCGCTCCCGCAGGCGCGCTATGCGAGCCGTGTTTTACGACGTGCGTGAGCGGACCATCCGTCCGCTCACGATGAATGCTTCAGCAACTACTTCTGCAGGGGCTGAATGGAAGTCACGGTGCTCGCCATGCCGGCCGGGTGCACGGTGAACTGCACTTCGTCGCCCACCTTGGCGGCCTTGAGCACATCCGGTGAGCCAGCCTTGAAAGCCATGGTCATAGCCGGCCAGCCGATCGAGGCGATAGCCAGATGCTGAAGGGTGACGGTGCCCTTGTTGGTATCAATGGCTTTCACGATGCCGACGCCTTGGGCTTCCGCCGGCTTGGCCTGGTGCTGCATGGCGGGCATGTTCGGATCCATCTGCAGCGCAAAGGCCGGTACAGCGACCAGTGCGCCGGTGAGCGCCAGGGCGAAAAGAGCTTTTTTCATTGCGTGGATTTCCTTCGGTTGGGTTGGAGACATGCGTTCTAGACGTTCCTGCGCAAGCGGCGCAGGACCAGCACCCGGAACGCCGCGGGAATGACCAGCATCGACAGCAGCGGCGCGGTGAGCATGCCGCCGATCATCGGCGCCGCGATACGCTGCATCACCTCCGAACCGGCGCCGTGGCCGAGCAGGATCGGAAACAGGCCGGCAAGAATCACCGCCACCGTCATCGCCTTCGGCCGCACGCGCTGCACCGCGCCCTCGCGGATCGCCTCATCCAGCTCAACCGGCCCCGAGTGCGGATCGGCCGCCAGCTGGCGGTCCCACGCGTGGCGCAGGTACAGCATCATCACCACGCCGAACTCGGCGGCGACGCCGGCCAGCGCGATGAAGCCGATCATCGTCGCGATCGACACCGCATGCCCGAGCAGCCAGATCAGCCACAGGCCGCCGACCAGCGCCAGCGGCACGCTGGCCATGATCAGCGCCGCCTCGCTCATCCGACGGAACACCGCGTAGATCAGCACGAAGACGATCAGCAGCACGACCGGCACCACCAGGGTCAGCCGTTGCATCGCCTGCTCCAGGTATTCGAACTGGCCCGACCACGCCACCGTGATGCCTGGCGGCAACTTGACATCGCGCGCCACCGCACGTTGCAGGTCCGCCACCACCGTGCCCAGGTCGCGGCCGGCGGTGTCGACGTAGAGGTAGCTCGCCAACTGGCCGTTCTCGCTCTTGAGCTGGGGCGGGCCGGCGACCACCTTGATGTCGGCCACTTGCGCCAGCGTCAGCTGCGCGCCGTTGGCGGCGACGATCGGCAATACCTTCAATGCAGCGAGTGAATCGCGCTCGGCCCGCGGGTAGCGCAGCACGATGGGATAGCGCTCGCGGCCTTCGACGGTTTGCCCGATCGAATCGCCGCCGACCACCGTCGCCACCAGCTGTTGCACCTGCTGCTGGGTCAGGCCGTAGCGCGCGGCATCGACGCGCCGGATGCGCACGTCGACATAGCGACCGCTGGCCGCCCGCTCGGCAATGGCCGAACCTACGCCAGGCACCTGCCGAGCCACCGTCTCGATGCGATCGGTCACCTCCTGCAATGTCGATGGATCGGGGCCGAGTACCTTGATGCCGATCGGGCTCTTGATGCCGGTGGCCAGCATGTCGATGCGGTTGCGCAGCGGCGGCACGAACAGGTTGGTCAGGCCCGGTACCTGTACCGCCTTGTTCAGCTCCGCCTTGATCTTCGCCATCGTCATGCCCGGTCGCCATTGGTCCTTGGGCTTGAAGGTGATGGTGGTCTCGAACATCTCCAGCGGCGCCGGGTCGGTCGCCGTGTTGGCACGACCAGCCTTGCCGAACACGTGATCGACCTCGGGCACGGTCTTGATCATGCGGTCGGTGAGCTGCAGCAGTTGCGAGGCCTTGCCCGCGGACAATCCGGGTAGCGCGGTGGGCATGTACAGCAGTGTGCCTTCGTCCATCGCCGGCATGAACTCGCTGCCGAGCCGGCTGAGCGGCAGCAACGCAGTGAGCAGCAGCAGCCCGGCCAGCGCCAGGGTCGTCTTCGGATGGTGCAGCACCGCCTCCAGGATCGGCCGGTACAGCGCAATCAATCCGCGGTTGAGCGGGTTGGCGTGTTCCGGTCGGATGCGCCCGCGGATCAGGTAGCCCATCAGCACCGGCACCAGCGTCACCGCCAGCCCGGCCGCCGCCGCCATCGCGTAGGTCTTGGTGAACGCCAGCGGCTTGAACAGCTTGCCCTCCTGCCCCTGCAGCGCGAACACCGGGATGAACGACAGCGCGATGATCAGCAGGCTGATGAACAGCGCCGGCCCCACCTCCGCCGCCGCCTCGACCACCACCGACCAGCGCACCGCGCCCTGCGGTTCCCCGCCGTCGTGCGCGTCGCGCCAGTGCTCCAGGTGCTTGTGCGTGTTCTCGATCATCACCACCGCCGCATCGACCATCGCGCCGATCGCGATGGCGATGCCGCCGAGCGACATCAGGTTCGCCGACACGCCCTGCAGGTGCAGCGCGATGAATGCGGCGAGCACGCCCAGCGGCAGGCTGACCACCGCCACCAGCGCCGAACGCAGGTGGCCGAGGAACAGCACGCATACCAGCGCGACCACCAGGAACTCTTCCAGCAGCTTGCCCCACAGGTTTTCCACCGCCGCGTCGATCAGCTGCGCGCGGTCGTAGGTCGGCACGATCTCGACGCCGGCTGGCAGGCTGCGCTTGAGTTCGGTGAGCTTCGCCTTGACCGCCTCGATCGCGGCCTTCGCGTTCTTGCCCGAGCGCAGCACGGCGACGCCGCCGACCACTTCGCCCTGGCCATCCAGCTCGACGATGCCGCGCCGGAAGCTCGGCCCGCGCCGCACCGTGGCGACCTCGCGCAGCAGCACCGGCACACCGTTCGTGTTGGTGCTGATCGGCACGTTCTCGAAGTCTTCGCGGCTGCGCAGGTAGCCTTCGCTGCGCACCATCAGCTCCGCCTCGCCCTGCTCGACCACCGAGCCGCCGCCGGCGCCGTTGGCCGCGCGCACCGCGTCAGTCAGCTGCGCCACGGTGATGCCGCGCGCGGTCAGCGCTCGCGGGTCCGGCACGATCTGCCAGGCGCGTTCCATGCCACCGAGGCTGGCCACTTCGGCGATATCCGGCACGGTCTTCAGCTGATAGCGCAGGAACCAGTCCTGCAGCGCGCGCAGTTCGCCGAGGTCATGCTTGCCTGTGCGGTCGACCAGCGCATATTCGTAGACCCAGCCCAGGCCCGTGGCGTCGGGGCCCAGCGACGGGTTGACCCCGATCGGCAATTGATCGCGCACCTGGCTCAGGTACTCCAGCACGCGCGAGCGGGCCCAGTACAGGTCGGTGCTGTCGTCGAACAGCACATAGACGTAGGAGTCGCCAAAGAACGAATACGCGCGCACCGTCTTGGCGCCGGGCACCGACAGCATGGTGGTGGCCAGCGGATAGGTGATCTGGTCCTCCACCACCTGCGGCGATTGCCCGGCCCAACTGGTGCGGATGATCACCTGGGTGTCGGACAGGTCCGGCAAGGCATCCAGCGGCGTGCGCGTCAGCGAGAACACGCCGGCCGCCGCCAGCGCCAACGCGGCCAGCAGCACGAACACGCGGTTGGCGACGGCGGCGCGGATGAGGGCGGCGATCATGGGTGGCCTCCCATCGGCATTGCGTGCCCCGCATGCGAGGTATGGGAGGTGGCCGGCTGGGAGGCGCTGGTGGCCGCTGCAGGAACCGTCCCGCCCTCACCCAGACGCTCCAGCGCACCAGACAGGCTGGCCTCCGAGTCGATCAGGAACTGGCCGGAGACAACAACCTTCTCGCCGCCCTGCAGGCCGTCCAGGATTTCCGTGTAACCGTCAGCCGAACGGCCGGTGCGCACGGCGAGGGGGCGGAAACGGCCGTCCGCCTCCGCCACGATCACCCGCGTCTGCACGCCGGTCGCGATCAGCGCGTCGCTCGGCACCACCGCCACCGCCTCGCCGGCGACCGGGTTCAACTGCACGGTGACGAACATGCCCGGACTCAGCTGAGCGCGCGGGTTGGCCAGCACGATGCGCGCGCGCTGGGTGCGCGTGGCGTTGTCGAGGTCCGGCAGCAGCGTCTCCACGCTGCCCTGAAACACCTGTCCGGGCAGTGCATCGGCGCTCACCGTGACCGGCGTACCACTATGCACCGTGCCGGCGACCGCCTGCGGCAACGCCGCCTCGACCCAGACCGTCGCCAGGCTGTTCAACGTCATCAGCGTCTGCCCGGCACCGACCCGCTGGCCTTCTTGTACCTCCAGCGCGGTGACCATGCCTGTTTGCGGCGCATCCAGCGTGATCGCCGCGCCCGCGCCACGGCGTGCCGTGCGGATCTCCGCGGCGGTCAGGCCGAGCACCCGCAGGCGCTCGCGGGCGGCGACGCGCAAGGCCTTTGCGTCAGCCGATTGCGCGCCCTGCAGCGCGTCGTACTCGGCCAGCGCGCTGCCCCACTGCGGCGCCAGCAGTTCGGCCAGCGGCTCGCCTGCCGTCACCTGCGTATACGGCGCACGCACCCACAGCTTGTTGATCACCGCGTCGACGCGGGCGCTGACCGTGGTGGCTTCGCGCGGATTCCACGTGACGGTGCCTGGCACCCATACCGCAGTAGACAAGACACGGCGTTCGACCGGCGTAGTCCTGATGCCCAGATTCTGTACCGTACCTGGGTCGATGCGTACGCCACCAGCCTGCTCGCCGTCATCCGCGTACTTGGGCACCATTTCCATGCCCATGGGTGATTTGCCGGGCTTCGGGAAGTGCTGCGCCGGCTCCATTGGGTCGTACCAGTACAGGATCTCTTTGGCAGAGGCCGACGAGGAAACCGGTGTGCCCGCGGGGGCTGCTGTGCCGACATGTTGGCGGCGGCCGCCGAGGTAGCCTGCCAGGAGCAATAGCGCCGCGAAAAAAACGGCGGAAAAAATGATCAATGGACGCTTCATGGCGTCACCTCCGAAGGCAATAGATAGGCCAGCGATGCCCACAACCGTGCGCGTGAAGCGAGCGCGGCGGCATAGCTCAGGCGCAGTTCGATCTCGTCGCGACGGGCGTCCAACCAAGGTTGCAGCACGCCACCACCGCGATAACCGGCCAGCGCTGTTTGCGCGCGGTCACGCGCCAGCGGCAGCAGTGTTTGCTGATAGCGCGCGATCTGGCGATTCCAGCCCTCCCAGGTTGCCGCGGCGCGCGCGACAGCTTCCTGCTGGGCGCGCCGAGCATCTTCATGGTCAGCCTGGACGGCATCGCGCTGCGCTTGCCTCGCGCTGATGCCGCGATCCTGTCGGTTGCGGGTAAACAGCGGCAGGCTGACGCTGAACTGCACCGTGACCATGTCCGACATCCGTGGCGCACGCTTGCCATATTCGGCACTGACGCTCCAGTCCGGGTGCTTGGCTGCACGCGCCTGGTCAAGCGCGGCTTGCGCCACCCGTTCGCGCGCCTCCCACGCCTGCATCGGCGCCTGCTCGTCGATGGATCGCTGCAGGCTTTGCTCACTCACCGGCAACCGACCGAAGTCCGGCGCCTCGGCAAGTGGGCCAGTGATGGGGCCTACCCAGCGCTGCAGACTGGCCTGCGCCGCCGCGAGGTCCGCGTCAGTGGCCTCCAGGCGATTGTCGAGCAGGGAAGCCGCCGCACGCGCGGCCAGTGCATCGGACGCCCCGCCTTCGCCGCCATGCAATCGCGCCTGCGTGGTCTCTACCGCCAGCGTGCTCTCACCGCGCAATTCAACCAACAGCGAGCGCGCAAGTTCCGTTGCCCATACGTCGATCCACGCGTCGGCGACACGCTCCTGCACGGTCTGCGTGGTGGCCACGCGGTTCGCTGCTGCCGCGTCGATTTGTGCGTTGGCCAATCCGCGCTCGGCAACGCGAGCCGCGCGCGACGGAATAGCTTGCATCACGCCTACCGTGCGCATGGTCGCGCCGTCCGAGCGCAAGCTGAAGGCGCCCGGCGCGGTCACCGGATAATTGGCGACTCCGAAGCTCAGCGCCGGGTCCGGCAAGCGTCCGGCACGCGCTGCCTCCTCGTGCATGGCTGCGACATCAGCGGCACGTGCCTCAACTTGCGGGGCATGCGCCAGCCCGCGCTGGACAGCCGTTGCAAACGTCAGCGGCGGTTCGGCGGCGGCTGCCGCCGTGGCCACTGCTCCCCACAGGAGCGTGGCCAAACCCGGCGCCAGCAGGCGTCGGGCGAAATACATGGATAACATGGAAGGACACTCCCTCGATCTGGAATCTGCACCGTGCCAGAACAGGCACGGCGATGCCACGTCAGTGGATACAGCGACGTGTCAGATCAAATCAGGAGCGAGCAGAACAACAATCGGGGAATGGGGGCCGGTGCACGCAGCTGCTCCTGCCGCACCAAGGCGCGATGCGACGGCAACGCTACCGCAGCCACGGACGGCAACTCCGGCGGCAACGCGGCTAGCGTGCTGGCCGGCACCGAGGCGCTGCGCGCATCGACCTGGGTGGCGTGGTTGGGCTGGCAGTGCTGCCGGCACAGCGGATCGACCGGCGCCGTCATGTCCGTGCAACCGTCATCCATCACCACCATAGCCGCCGCGGTCGTGGCGACCGGCGCCGGCGCGGAGACGCAGGCATACGCCGCCACCGCCACCTGCTGCCACAGCAGCAGCACGACCACCAGCCACGCAAGGCGGCGGCGGGTGAGCGGACGGAGGCGGAAGGCGGGTTTCATCTCACGGGCACTATAGCGTCGGCAGCGGGCGCGTCATTGACGCGGATCAAGTCAGCGGAACGCGATCGGGACACCGGCTTCGCTCACGCGGCCGGGCCGTGCGTCGCGTAGACCCGGGTCGAGCCGTCGCGGCCGATCAGCACCACGTCGTAGCGTTTGGGCGCGCCCATCTCCATGCCAGGCGAACCCACCGGCATGCCGGGCGCGGCCAGACCGCGCGCGTCCGGCCGTTCGGCGAGCAGGCGGCGGATGTCCTCCACCGGCACGTGCCCCTCGATCACGTAGCCGTCGATCACCGCGGTGTGACAAGACACCGCACCGGACGGCACGCCGAAACGCGCCTTCACCGCCGCCATCGGCTGGTCCTGGTGCACGGTCACGGTGTACCCCTGCGCGCGCATGTGGTCGACCCACGCGCCACAGCAGCCGCAAGATGGGTCGCGGTAGACGTCGAACGCATTCGCGGCCAACGCCGCCGGCGCGAACAGCATGGCAAACAGCAGGCTGATACCCATGCGGGAAAACCATCGTTTCATCATCATTCTCCGGTTGTCGGGGTGGTTTGCCACTGGACGGACACGATCTTCCAGCTATCGCCGTCCTTCCTGAGCTTGAGCATCTCGCGGCTGCGCAGTGTAACCGGCTTGCCCTTCATCGTGGCCCCGATCTCGCTTTCGCTGCCGACCATCGCGGTGTCGCCCATCGGCATCGAGCCCAGCGAGACCGGCGTCAGCTTCGCGGCCTTCAGGAACGCGATGTCCTCGCCCAGATGGCCGGCGACGTACTCGTCGCGTGTCTGCGTGTGGCCGCCTTCGCTGACGCCGACGTCGGGCGCCAGCAGCGCGAGCACGGCCTCGCGGTCGCCATGCTGCAACGCAGTCTGGAATGTCCGCGCCACCGCTTCGGCCGTCGGCGCTGCGCCCGGCTTCATGCCTTCCATCGACAGCGGCGCCTCGACTGCTGGCGCGGCGGAGTGTTCGTGGGCATCGCCATCAGCAGCGTCATGGCTGTGTCCCGCTTGGCCGGTCGCAGCCATGCCCTCCATCGCCGCCGCACCATGCGCATCCTCGTCGGCGGCCCCACCATGGCTGTGGCTGTGGCCGCCCGCCTCGTCCATGTCGTGGTCCTGCGGGGCCTTGGCCACGATGTCCTTGTATTGCGCCGGCGTCATGTCGGGCAGCTTCTGCAGGAACGCGACCATGCTCCAGATCGTGGCGTCATCGTGGCTGGCACCCCACGCCGGCATCGCACTCATCTTGACGCCGTGCTTGATCACCCAGAACGCCTCGCGCGGGTCGGGCCGGAATTTTGCCAACTCGGGCGGCAACGGGTACAGGCCCGGGCGCATCTCGTTCTCGGCCATGCCCGGTGCCAGGTGGCAGCCGGTGCACATCGCCGCGTACTGGCCGGCGCCCTTGAGGATCAGCTGCGGGTCGCCGAGGTTCGGCACGACGACGTCCTTCGCGTGATGATCGATCGAGCGCTCGCGCAGCGCCTGCATCAGCGCGTAGACGGGTTTCGTGTGGTGGGCGTCGGCACCGATGTCGTAGACGCCGGACCAGACGAAGGCGCCGACGCCAGCGATGACGACGGCGCAGAGAATCACAAAGGTGATGATGAGTCGTTTCATGGGCTCTCCTCAGAACCAGATGCGCAGGCCGGCAACCCATTGCCGGTCGAAGACTGCTTGATGATTGGCGTGGGCGAAATCGGCCGTGGCACCGAAATGGCGCGCCCAGACTACGCCGATGTACGGCGCGAATTCACGCCGTATCTCATAGCGCAGGCGCAGCCCCAGCTTCGCATCCGAGACGCCGCTGCCGATGCCGCGCGCCGGGTCGGATTTGCCGTACAGGTTGACCTCCAGTTCCGGCTGCAGGATCAGCCGCTGGGTGAACAGCAGCTCGTAGTCGGCACGCAGGCGTGCCGCGGTGCGTCCGGAAGGCCCGACATAGGCGGTGGCCTGGATCTCGAACCAGTACGGGGCCAGGCCCTGCACGCCGAACGCGGCCCAGTCGCGCGTCGGGCCTTCGCCGAAGTCGTGGCGCACGCCCAGTTGCGTACTCCAGAAGGTGGCGACGTTGCGGTTCCAGAAAGCCTCCACGCTGCCATCTTCGAGTTTGCCGCGGCTGCGTTCGCCTTCGCTGCGCAGCCACAGCTTGTCGCTGTCGTTGCCGTACCAGCCTTCGGCTTCCCACGTCTGGCCGTTGCCGTCGCGGCCGTGGAACGCTTCCAGTTGATCGACCAGCAACATGCCGGCCAACGCGCTGCCGTGCAGGTGCAGTCCATGCGCAGGGCTGGCGGCGATGCCGTCGGAATAATCGCCGCTGCGTGCATCCGCAGGTGCGCGGCCGCCCTGCATCGGCCCCATCGCCATGGCCGGCACCGCTCCCGTGCCGTGTGCCGCGCCATGGTCCATGCCGGGCATCGCGCCGTGATCCATCTCCGGCATCGCCTGCTGCTCCGTGCCCGCCATGACATGACTGGAGGCCGCGGGCGTGGTGGACGACGCTCCATGGTTCATCCCATGCATCGAGCCGTGGTCCATCGACGGCATCGCGCCATGGTCCATGTCGTGCATGGGGTGCGCGCCGGCGGGCGCAGCGGCCGGCGTGGCCGGGGCGTGCGGCTTCTTCGCCTTTTTGACCGGCGTCTTCGCCGCCGGTGGCGCACTGCTGCCGGTGCTGGCCGGCATCGTCATGCCGTGCATGCCGGCGTGGTCCATGCCCGGCATTGCGCCCATGTCCATCGGTGCGGTGCTGCCCGACGAGGCCGGCGCGCTCTGCGCCGTCGCCGCCAGCGGCATGGCCAGCAGCAGCGCGGCCAGCAGCAACGGGCGGCGCCCGGAAAATGCAATGATCCGGCGGTTCGTACTCATGCCACCACCACCTCGCGGAACATGCCCGCTTCCATGTGATACAGCAGGTGGCAGTGGTAGGCCCAGCGCCCCGGCGCGTCGGCCGTCACCGCGTAGCTGACGCGTTGCGCCGGCTGCACGTTGACGGTGTGCTTGCGCACCTGAAACTGCCCGCCGGGATTTTCCAGCTCGCTCCACATGCCGTGCAGGTGGATCGGGTGGTTCATCATGGTGTCGTTGACCAGCACGATGCGCAGGCGTTCGCCGGTATTGAAGTGCACCGGCCTGGCGTCGGAATACTTGATGCCGTCGAACGACCACATGAAACGCTCCATGTTGCCGGTCAGGTGCAGTTCGATCTCGCGGCTGGGCTCGCGTGCGTCGATCGGGCCGCCGATGGTGTGCAGGTCGGCATAGGTCAGCACGCGGCGGCCGTTGTCGCGCAGGCCGGTGCCCGGATCGTCGAGGTTGCTGCGCGGCATGTCGACGTGCATGTCCACGCCGGGGCCGTATTCGGCGCGGGCGTGGCGCACGACGGGTGCAGCCGCCATGCCGGACATGCTGCCGTGGTCCATGCCGCCGTGATCCATGCCGGGCATCGCGGCTTGGCCGCCGTGGTCCGCGTGCGACATCGCGCCCATCATGTCGCGCATGTCCAGCCACACGCGCTTGTCCACCGATGGCACCTCCGCCTCCATCCCGGCGCGCGGCGCCAGCGTGCCGCGCGCGTAGCCGCTGCGGTCGATCGACTGAGCGAACAGCGTGTACGCCCGCTCCTCCTGCGGCTCGACGATGACGTCGTAGATTTCGGCCGGCGAGAAGCGGAACTCGTCGACCGGCACCGGCTGTACGTCCTGGCCATCGGCGGCGATCACCGTCATCTTCAGGCCGGGAATGCGCACGTCGAAGATGGTGGACGACGAGCCGTTGATGAAGCGCAGCCGGATCTTCTCGCCGGGCTTGAAGATGCCGGTCCAGTTGCCCGCGGGCGCGGCGCCGTTCATCAGGTAGGTATAGGTATAGCCGGAGACGTCGCTCAGGTCGGTCGGGTTCATGCGCATCTGGTTCCACATCTTGCGCATGGCCAGCGCCTGACTCAGACCCTTCGCGCGCACGTCGCGGAGGAAATCCGGCACCGTCGGCTGGGCGAAGTTGTAGTAGTCGCTCTGCTTTTTCAGCTTGGCATAGATGCGCTCGGGATCCTCGTCGGTCCAGTCGTTGAGCATCACCACGTAATCGCGGTCGGTCGGGTAGCGCTCGGGGCCGTCCGGCTCGATCACCAGCGGGCCGTACAACGCGTTCTGCTCCTGGAAACCCGAGTGCGAGTGATACCAGTAGGTGCCGCTCTGGCGCACCTGGAACCGGTACAGAAAGCTTTCGCCCGGCGCGATGCCGCCGAAACTGATGCCGGGCACACCATCCATCTGGAACGGCAGGATGATGCCGTGCCAGTGGATCGAAGTCGGCACACGCAAGCGGTTGGTCACGCGCAGGTTTACCGTGGTGCCCTGCCTCCAGCGCAACAAGGGACCGGGCACGCTGCCATTGACCGTGATCGCGGGCCGCGCCGCGCCGGTGAAGTTGACGGCGGTCTCGACGACGTCCAGCGCAAAGTCGGTACCACTGAGCACGGTGGGCTGTCCCGGGCTGGTCAGCGCCCAGGCGTTCGGAGGACGCAGCAGGCCAAAGCCGGCCACCGCGCTGCCCAGGGCCAGGCCCTGCACGAAACGCCGCCGCGACAGGTCGGTCGCGGGCAATGGGGAAAATGGATTCACGTTCACTTCCTTCGAGGGGGCATCGGCGGCCGATGCCGATCAAGGGCCGCTTTCACGCCCGCTGCAGGGCGGGCGCGAAAGCGCTATCGCAGCGGGTGGAATCAGCCGACCGGGGGCCGCAATGGCACTGCGTGGACAACACTGGGCGCCGCCAGGACGGAGGAAGAAACATGCGGCGACTCCGGCGCCACCGGCACGAGCCCGGCCATGACCGGCGACGGCAGCACGCTGTCGCATACCGCCGCGCACTGGGCCGGTCCCGTCGACCCGTGCTGGTCGTGGTGCAGATCGCCGCAACAGTCCGTCGGAGCCGGCATGACCTGCCGACCGTGATCGGCCGCGTGCGCGATGGCCGCCGCAGGCGTCGCACCACTCGCGTCGCCGACCATCCCGCGCGGCATGCCGTGCAGCGGCACCAGCGCGAGGATCAGCCACGCCAACCAGGCCATCGCCCGGAGCGACGGCAAGCATGCGGCATGGCGCAGTGGGCGGTTCATCGGCACAGCATAGGGTTCGTGCCGGCGGGCCTCAACCCTGGACGAGGGTCCACCGGACCTCGCCGGCACGCCCACCGCGGAGGGTCGCCCAACGCTACTTGGTGTAGCCCATGTGCAGCGTGATCTTGTCGCCAGCCTTCAGGTTCGCCACCGAAGCGGGCGGGAAGTGCAGGCGCAGCGACATGCCTTCCGAGTCCGCCTCGACCAGGCCGGTCTTGGTGTCGACCGAGCTCACTGTGGCCGGCATCATGTGCATGCTGCCGTTCTTGTTGTGGTGCATCATCTTTTGATGCATGCCTTGATGCATGCCGCCCATCTGGTCCATGTGCCCCATGCTGCTCGACGGCGATGCCGGCGCCATGCCCCCAGTGTCCTGGGCGCTGACCGTGCCAAATGCCAGGCAAAGGCCGACAGCGGCCATCGGAACGATGATTCTTGGCGAAAACGTCATGATGATTCTCCGCGCAGATGGACAGCCGGAGCCGCACGTCCGGCCGGTTGCAACGCTGCAACAGGCGCAGCCTGCACCGGCCAATGTGCAGGAAAGGTTACGTCGCGCCCCGGGGAGCATGGCCCCAGCCCCTCTATACTGGTCCACCCCGCCGCCGTGACCGCCATGAACTACCGCCACGCCTATCACGCCGGCAATTTCGCCGATGTCCTCAAGCACGTCGTGCTGCTGGCGCTGGTCGAGGCGTTGCAGGCCAAATCCACGCCGTTCTGCTATGTCGACACCCATGCCGGCAGCGGCAGCTATGCGCTGGAAGGCCACGAGGCCAAGAAGACCGGCGAGTATCACGACGGCATCGCTCGCCTGCACCCGGCCGAGAAGCTGCCGCCGCTGCTGCGGCGCTGGCGCGACGGTATCCTCGGCGGCGAAGGCAACGAGCACGGCCTGAAGTACTACCCCGGCTCGCCGCTGCAGGTCGCCCGGGCGCTGCGCCCGGGCGACAGCGCGCAGCTGTGCGAGCTGCATGCCGAGGAAGCGGCGAAATTGCGCGAACTGTTCCGCGGCAACCCACAGGTGCACGTGCACCAGCGCGACGGCTATGAGGCGCTGAAGGCGCTGCTGCCGCCGAAGGAGAAGCGCGGCCTGGTGCTGATCGACCCGCCCTACGAGGCGCAGGAGGCCGAGTACAAGCTGATCGAGCAGGCGCTGAAGACCGCCCTGCCGCGCTGGCCCACCGGCGTCTACGCGGTGTGGTACCCGATCAAGCTGCGCAGCCAGGTGCAGCCGTTCCTGCGCAAGCTGCAGCACAGCGGGGTGAAGCGCATCCTGCGCGCCGAGTTGTTGGTGCATCCGGACGATTCGCCGCTGCGCCTCAACGGCTCGGGCATGGTCATCCTCAACGCGCCGTGGAAACTGGACGACACCCTGCGCGAACCGCTGCGCATGCTGGCCAGCCTGCTCTCGCAGGAGCGCCCGGCCGAATGGAAACTGGACTGGCTGCTGGACGAAGCCGGCAGCCAGCTGAACACGCCCAGCCCATTGCCGGCGTCGCGACTACCGCGAACCCCGGGGCGCCGCTAAGCTCGGCGCATCCAGGCTTCCCCCCAGGAGCACGACCATGCGCATCCGCCTCGCCTCCCAGCCGATCCGCCTCGCCGCGCCGGCCGCTCTGCTGATGCTGCTGGCCGCCTGCGCCCCGCCACCGATCTACAAGGCCAGCGGCGCCGCGGTCACCGCCGCGCCGTTCCAGGTCGCGCAATCGCCGGAGAACTTCAGCAACCGCGAGGTGATCTGGGGCGGGCGCATCGTGCAGGTCAAGGTGTTCGCCGATCACAGCGAGATCGAGCTGCTGGCCTACCCGCTGGATGCCTCGCAGCGCCCGAAGGCGAACGACAGCGGCAACGGCCGCTTCATCGCGGTGATGTCCGGCTACGTGGAACCGCTGGACTACCCCTCTGGCGCGCTGATGACCGTCAACGGCAAGCTCAACGGCAGCCGCGCCGGCAAGGTCGGCGAGGCCGACTATGTGTTCCCGCTGGTCGGCGTGGCGCAATCGCACGTGTGGACCACCGACGAGATGAACAAGGGCCGCAACAACGTCCGCTTCGGCGTGGGTGTGGGGGTGGGCATCCACTGATCGCCCCGCACAACGTCCTGTGCCGCCGGTACACTGGACGGCCTCATTCCAGGGACTGAAGCCGCATGTCGTCCAGTCATGCCAATCCCATCAAGGCCATCTTCCTCGCGCTGGGCGCCAACTTCGCCATCTTCGTGGCCAAGCTGTTCGCCGCCTTCGTCACCAGCTCGGGCGCGATGATGGCCGAAGCGGTGCACTCGCTGGCCGACTGCGGCAACCAGGGCCTGCTGCTGCTCGGCATCCGCCAGGCGAAGCGGCCTCCGTCCGACGAATTCCCGCTGGGCTGGGGGCGTGCGCTGTACTTCTGGTCGTTCCTGGTGGCGATCCTGCTGTTCAGCGTGGGCGGCATGTTTTCGATCTACGAGGGCATCCACAAACTCACCAACCCCGAGCCGCTGAAGTGGCCGTGGCTGGCGCTGGGCGTGCTGGTGTTCGGCATCGTGGTCGAGGGCATCTCGATGCGCGGTTGCCTGCAGGAAGTGAACAAGGCGCGCGGCGACCAGGACCTGTGGACATGGTTCCGCGAAACTCGCTCCAGCGAACTGCTGGTGATCTTCGGCGAGGACCTGGCCGCCCTGGTCGGCCTGTGCCTGGCCTCGCTCGCCGTCGGCGCCACCATGCTCACCGGCAACCTGATGTTCGACGCCGGCGGCACCATCGCGATCGGCGTGCTGCTGATCGTGGTGGCGGTGCTGGTGGCGATCGAGGTGAAGGCGCTGCTGATCGGCCAGGGCGTCGAGCCGCGCCGCCGCGACGAGCTGATGAGCTTCCTCAAAAGCCGCCCCGAAGTTGCCGAGGTGCTGAACCTGATCACCCTGCAGATGGGCCCGGACGTGATGGTGGCGGTGAAAGCCCGCATGCAGCCCACGGCCAACTTGATCGATGCGATCAACACTGTCGAGGCGGCGATGAAAGCGCAATTCGGCGATGTGCGCTGGAGCTTCTTCGAGCCGGACAACGCGGACTGAGCCGCCGCAACGCACCGCTCTCCTGCATCCCCACAAGACGTCCCCCGGCAAGTCCGATGCGCAATCCACTCCAGGAACAACTGCTCAAAGCCGGCCTGGTCAAGAAGAACCAGGTGGCGCAGGCCGCGCGCGAGCAGGCAAAGAAGCACCAGGGCAAGGCGCCGGTGGCGCCGAGTGCCGAAGAACTGCAAGCGCGGCGGCTGCAGGCGGAGAAGGCCGAGCGCGACCGCGCCATCGCCGCGGAACGCAATGCGCAGACGCGCGCGAACGAAGCGCGTGCGCAGATTCGGCAGATCGTCGAGGCGCACAAGGTGAAGCGCGAGGGGGAAATCGCTTATCGCTTCACCGACGGCGACCGGATCAGGGACGTGCTGGTGAACGCGGCGCTGCGCGCGCAGCTGGCCGGCGGCACGCTGGTGATCGTGCGCCACGGCGAAGGCTACGAACTGCTGCCGCGCGAGGCCGCCGACAAGGTGTACGAACGCGACGCGGCGATGGTCGTGCTGGACCACGGCCGCGCAGATACCGCCGGCGGCAACGACCCGGACGACGAGTACTACAAGCAGTTCGAAGTGCCGGACGACCTGATCTGGTAGCAGCCCGCTGGCGGGCGATGCTCTTGAAGGCCGGGATTCGGGATTCGGGATTCGCAAGAGCAGCCTCGTAGGGCGGGCACTGCCCGCCGGCCCTTGATGGCCAGAGCGGCGGGCAGTGCCCGCCCTACGCATTGGCGCGCGATCTTTTGCAAGCGCTCAGCGTTTCGGTTCCAGCAGATCCCAGCCGTTGCCGTACAGATCCTCGAACACCGCCACCGTGCCGTAGGCCTCTTGCCGCGGTTCCTCGCAGAAGTGCACGCCTTCGGCGCGCATGCGTTGCCAGTCGCGCTGGAAGTCGTCGGTGTGCAGCAGCAGGAACACGCGACCGCCGGTCTGGTTGCCGATGCGCGAGGTCTGCTCGTCGCCGTTCGCCTTCGCCAGCAGCAAACGCGTTTCGCGGGAACCCGGCGGCGCCAGCAGCACCCAGCGCTTGCCGCCGCCCAGGTCGGTATCCTCCACCAGCTCGAAACCCAACGCACGGGTGTACCAGGCGATCGCCTCGTCGTAGTCGGCGACCAGCAGCGCGAGCGCGCCGAGATGCTGTTTCATTTCTGCTTCACCTTGACGGTTGGCAACGGCCCCAGCGCCGCCCGCAGTTTTTTCGTCAGTTTCGCGCGCACCAGCGTATAGGCGTCGAGGATGAACGCCTCCAGCTCCGCCGTGGCGAAACGCTGCGGTTCGGTGATCGAGATCCAGTGCGCGCGCGCCAGGTACGGCGCGGGGACGATGCCGGGCTGGTCGGTGAGTTCGAGGAAACGGTCGTCGGCCACCTTGCACGACAGCCGCCCGCCTTCACTGCCGTCCGACGGCATCACCGCGAACATCTTGCCGCCGACGCTGAACACCATGTCGACGCCCCATTTGGTATCACGGGTGACGCCGGGCCAGTGGCCGCACAGCGCTTCCAGTTGGGCCGCTGTGAGACCGTTTGCCGGTTTGCGAGTCATGCCGTGCTCCGGGGAAATCCAGCCCTGCATTGTGCGGAGTGATGCGCTCCCTGTCTGCCACGCCCATACCACCCCGTACTGCAACATGGGCAAGCCAATAGCAGCGACAGTTCGCCGCAGATGCGTCAGCTTACCGCGGGGCTCGCCATTGCAAATTCATGTTGCGTTGCACACAATACGCAAAAGTATGGAATTGCCATGAATCCCGCCATCGACTTTTCTGCCCCGTCCCGCTATGCCTCGCTGCCGCCACGCAGCAGCGAGCGCTTTGCGCGCCCCAAGGTGGTGCCGTCGACGCGCGGCGAGCAGGTGCGTACCCAGGACGGCCGCGAACTGGTGCTGCGCGCGATCGAGCCGGGCGACGTGGCGGCGATGCAGCGCTGCTTCACCCGGCTGTCACCGGAGGACATCCGCCGCCGCTTCCTGCACGCGATGTCCGAGCTGCCCACGCCGATGGCGCAGCGGCTGTGCCGCATCGATCCCATGCTGGAGACCGCCTATGTGCTGATGGACGAATCCATCAAGCCGGCCGAGATGCGCGGCGTGGGCCGTATCTACATGGACGAGGCCACCGACAGCGCCGAGTTCTCGGTGCTGGTGGAACAGGACTGGAGCCGCCGCGGCCTCGGTGCGCTGCTGATGCAGCACCTGGTCGACGACTGCCGCCGCCGCGGCCTCGCCGAGCTGTGGGGCTACGTGCTGCTGGAGAACCGGCCGATGCTGGAACTGTGCAAGGAGCTGGGCTTCAGCCAGCGGATGATCCCGGACGAACCGGGCACCGCGCAGATCACGCTGAAGCTGTAGACCACGGCCAGCCCCACCCAGCAGGTCCGGACGGACCGCCGCGTTACACTTGTCGGCTATGTCCAGCCCGATCAAGCACCCGCCCCTTCCCACCACCCCGAAGCAGCGCCGCTACTGGACGCCGCCGCACGGCTCCGCCCGGGCGTTGCTGCTGGCCGAGGCGGCGCGCTCGCACGAGGGCCTGCTGGTGGTGGTGGCACGCGACACCCAGCGCGCGCAGGCGCTGGAAGCGGAGCTGAAGATCTTCGCCGGCGGTCTGCCGGTGCTGCATTTCCCCGACTGGGAAACGCTGCCCTACGACGCGTTCAGCCCGCACCCGGAGATCGTCTCGCAGCGCATCGCCACCTTGTACCGCTTGCCGGGCGTGAAGCGCGGCGTGCTGGTGGTGCCGGTGGCCACCTTGATGCAGCGTATTGCCCCGCGTTCGCACATCACCGGCTCCGGGCTGGTGCTGGCGAAAGGCCAGAAGCTCGACCTCGCCACCGAGCAGCGCCGGCTGGAAGCCTCCGGCTACCGCCACGTGCCACAGGTGGCCGAGCCCGGCGACTTCGCCGTGCGCGGCGCATTGCTGGACATCTTTCCGATGGGCACGGCCGAGCCGTACCGCATCGAGCTGTTCGACGACGAGGTGGAGTCGATCCGCAGCTTCGACCCCGAAACGCAGCGCTCGCAGCAGCCGGTGGACAAGGTCGAGCTGCTGCCCGCACGCGAATTCCCGCTCACCGGGGAAGCGGCCAAGCTGTTCCGCGGCAACCTGCGCGAGCGCTTCCCGATCGACGTGCGCCACTGCCCGCTGTACCAGGACATGAAGGAAGGCGTGACGCCCGGCGGCATCGAGTATTACTTGCCATTGTTCTTCGAACAAACCGCAACCTTGTTCGACTACCTCGCCGACGACGCGCTGTTCGTGCTCGGCGAGGGCGCCGGTGAGGCCGCCGACCAGTTCTGGGTGCAGACCGCCGAACGCTACGACCAGCGCGCGCACGACATCGAGCGTCCGGTGCTGCCTCCGGCCGAGCTGTACCTGCCTCCGGAAAAGCTGCGCGAGCAGCTCAACAGACGATTGCGCGTGGAAGTGGTCGAGCCCGGCCATGAACACGCCATCGACACCGGCACCCAGCCGGCACCGGAGCTGCCGCTCAACCGCAAGGGCGAGGAACCGGGTACGTCGCTGCGGCATTTCCTGGCCAGCTACCCGGGCCGGGTGCTGATCGCGGCGGACTCGGCGGGGCGGCGCGAGGCGTTGATCGAGACGCTGGCGGCGGCGGGGTTGAAGCCCGAGGTGCTTGAGGACTGGCGGGCCTTTCTCCTCCCCCTGCAAGCAGAGGGAGGTTGGGAGGGGGTTGCTCCGGCTGGCGAGGAAGCAGAAGCAAGAGCACCCCACCCTCCGCAAGGGATTCCCTTCGGTCACAACCCTCCCCTGCAAGCAGGGGAGGGGGCAGAAGCAGAGGGAGTCAAATTCGCGATCACCATCGCCCCGCTGGAGCAAGGCTTCGCGCTGACCAAGCCCGCCCTCGCCGTGCTCACCGAGCGCGAGCTGTATGGCGAGCGGGTGCGCAGCGAGCGCGAGCGCAAGCGGCGCCGCGGCGCCGCGCGCGACCCCGAGGCGATCATCCGCGACCTCACCGAGCTCACCCCCGGTGCGCCGATCGTGCACGTCGACCACGGCGTGGGCCGCTACCAGGGCCTGGTGTCGATGGACGTGGGCGGCATGGACGGCGAGTTCCTCACCATCGAATACGCCAAGGGCGACAAGCTGTACGTGCCGGTAGCGCAGCTGGGCCTGGTCAGCCGCTACTCCGGCACCGCGCCGGAGCTGGCGCCACTGCATTCGCTGGGCGGCGATGCGTGGGAGCGTGCGCGCCGCAAGGCCGCCGAAAAAGTACGCGACGTGGCCGCCGAGCTGCTGGCGATCTACGCGCAGCGGCAGGCGCGCGGCGGTGAATCGCTGCCGATCGACCGCCAGCTGGTGGAGGAGTTCGGCAGCACCTTCCCGTTCGAGGAAACCCCCGACCAGGAGAGCGCGATCGAGGCCGTGCTGGCCGACCTGGCCGCGCCGCGCGCGATGGACCGGGTGATCTGCGGCGACGTCGGCTTCGGCAAGACGGAGGTGGCGCTGCGCGCCGCGTTCGCCACCGCCACCGCCGGCAAGCAGGTCGCCGTGCTGGTGCCGACCACCCTGCTCGCCCAGCAGCACTACCGCAACTTTGCGGACAGGTTCGCCGACTGGCCGGTGCGGGTGGACGTGCTGTCGCGCTTCAAGTCAGCCAAGGAAGTGAACGAGGCGCTGAAGCGCCTCGCCGACGGCCAGATCGACGTGATCGTGGGTACCCACAAACTGCTGCAGCCGGACGTCAAGTTCAGGAACCTGGGCCTGGTGATCGTGGACGAGGAGCAGCGCTTCGGCGTACGCCAGAAGGAGCAGCTGAAGAAGCTGCGCGCCGAAGTGGACCTGCTGACCATGACCGCCACGCCGATCCCGCGCACGCTGAACATGGCGATGGCCGGCCTGCGCGATCTTTCATTGATCGCCACGCCGCCGGAGCACCGCTCGGCGGTGCGCACCTTCATCTCAGCATGGGACCCGGCGACGATCCGCGAGGCGCTGCAACGCGAGCTGTCGCGCGGCGGCCAGGTGTATTTCCTGCACAACGAGGTGCAGAGCATCGAGCGCACCGTGCGCGAGCTGGAGGAGCTGGTGCCAGATGCGCGCATCCGCATCGCCCACGGCCAGATGCCCGAGCGCGAGCTGGAACAGGTGATGGCGGATTTCCACCGGCAGCGTTTCAACGTGCTGGTGTGCACCACCATCATCGAAACCGGCATCGACATCCCCACCGCCAACACCATCATCATCGATCGCGCCGACCACTTCGGTCTGGCGCAGCTGCACCAGCTGCGCGGCCGCGTGGGCCGCTCGCACCACCGCGCCTATGCCTACCTGGTGGTGCCCGACCGCAAGTCGATCACCGCCGACGCGCAGAAGCGGCTGGAGGCGCTGGCCTCGCTAGAGGAACTCGGCGCCGGCTTCACCCTGGCTACCCACGACCTGGAAATCCGCGGCGCCGGCGAGCTGCTCGGCGACGAGCAGTCCGGCCAGATCCAGGAGATCGGCTTCGGCCTGTATACCGAACTGCTGGACCGCGCGGTGCGCGCGCTGAAGTCGGGCAAGGTGCCAGACTTCGACCTGAGCAGCGAGCACGAAACCGAGGTGGAGCTGCACCTGCCTGCGCTGATCCCCGACGACTACCTGCCCGACGTGCATGCACGGCTGACCCTGTACAAGCGCATCGCCAGCGCGCGCAGCGAGGACGAGCTGCGCGACCTGCAGGTGGAGATGATCGACCGCTTCGGCCTGCTGCCCGATCCGACCAGGCAACTCTTTGCCGTGGCCAGCCTGAAGCTGATGGCCACCCCGCTCGGCATCCGCAAGCTCGATTTCGGCGCCAACGGCGGCCGCATCGTGTTCCGCGAAAAACCCGAGATCGACCCGATGACCATCATCCAGCTGATTCAGCGCCAGCCGCGCGTATACAAGCTGGATGGCCAGGACAAGCTGAAGGTGATCCTCGAGCTGCCCGGCGCCAGCGAGCGCATCCGCAGCGCGCAGGACGTGCTGGTGACGCTGGGCGCGCGCCGGCCTGCCTGAGCCGGGCCGCCGCCGCCGGGGCTGAGGATAGTCACTGGCCGCCGCCCCGGGCTGCGTACAATGTTTGGACAGCCGACCGGATGACCCTCCGCGTCCGCATTGAACCAATTCTCGGCTGCCTCGTGCCGCCTCCTGGCCGCCCGCGGGCGCCGGCAAGCGGCCACGGCCGGGGAATCGGCCACGTGCGGCACCGTGGCACGGCCCGTGCTTGATACGATAGACGATGCGCGTTCGCCGGTTGCCACCCGCTCCGTCACCGGCGGCAGGCAGGCGGGGCGGCAAGCATGACGAGGGGCGACCCCCGACATGCCGGGGGTGCAAACCGAACAGCCGGCAAGACGCTCGCACAGCGGGGGGGGAACCCATGGAGAAGCCGACCACAACGCCGACAACGGCCCGCCCAGGGCGGTCGTGGTGCGGCTTCGTGCTCGGCCTGCTGTTCTGGCTGGGGTTCGGTACGGCCCAGGCCGCCATGCCGTTGAACGCCGCCTGGCGCGAGGCACGCCCCGGCGACACCCCGCAGAGCCTGCTGGACGAATACCACGCCGGCCTGCTGAAAAGCTTCGACCCGTCCCTGCTGCAACGGTTTCCGCAGGGTGCCGACGGCAGCTGGGTGGTGATTGCGGCGCAGCCGCCCTGGGACAACGACGCGCGGGTGCTGACGATCTACCCGGCTACGCTGGGCACGGTCACCGTGTTCGGCGGCAGCCAGCCGCAGACGCTGGCACTGGACGACTTCAGCGATTCCACCCATGGCCACGGCCGGCTGGCCTGGCAGCTACCGGCCGACATGGCCGCATCGGCGCCGATCCTGCTGAAGTTCGAACCCTCGCCGATGCTCAGCGCACCGGTGCGTTTCCACCTGGAAAGCTGGGGCGAATATGCGCGCAGCGACGCGCGCTGGCTGGTCCTGGCCAGCGCGTGCTTCGCGGTGATGCTGGCGATGGTACTGATGGCGCTGTGCTTCGCGCTGATGCTGCGCGACGTCACCTACGCGTGGTACGCCGGCTACGTGCTCTGCTATGCCCTGATCCAGGGCGTCCAGACCGGTTTCGTGTTCCATCCGCTGGAATGGCAATGGCTGTCGGGCAGGGCCTTGCTGGCCGGTTCGGCCGCCGTGGCGCTGTCGGTGGCGTTCGCCTCGCTGTTCATGATGCGGTTCTGCGAACTGCAGCGTTACGCACCGCTGCTGCGGGTGCCGGTCACGGCCGTGGCCGTCGGCATGATCCAGCTGGTGCTGATGCGCTGCAGCCGGATCCCGCCGTTCGTAGAGGTGGCGCAGGTGCTGCTCAACCCGCTGCTGATGATCGGCGCGGTGCTGCTGCTGGTGGCGGCGATCGTCGCGGCGGCACGCGGTTCGCGCCAGGCGTGGTTCTTCTTGGCCGGCTGGACGCCGCTGCTGCTGCTCACCGCGTTGACCAGCGCCCAGGTCGGCGGCGCGCTGCCGCAGCTGGACTGGCTCAACGACGCCAGCCTGGCCGGCGGCGCGTTCGAGGCGGTGGTGCTGTCGATCGGCCTGGCCGACCGCGCGCTGCGCCTGCGCCACGACCGCGACATCGTGCGGGTGCTGGCCGACCACGACGCACTCACCAACGTGTTCAACCGCCGCGCCTGGACCGAGCGGGCCAGTACCCTGCTGTCCGACGGGCCGCCGCGGCCGATCGCGCTGCTGTTCCTCGACCTGGACCATTTCAAGCTGCTGAACGACCGCCAGGGCCACAACGCCGGCGACCGCGCACTGGTCGCCGTGGCCAAGGCGCTGGCCGCCGAGCTGCGTCCAGCCGATCTGCTCGGCCGCTACGGCGGCGAGGAGTTCGTGGCCCTGCTCGACGGCATCCCGACGCAACAGGCGATGCAGGTGGCCACACGCCTGTGCCGGCGCGTGCATCGCCTGGAAATACCCGTCAGCGAGGAGTCGCTGCTGCTCACCGTCAGCATCGGCATCGCCATGCGCCAGGAAGGCGACGACCTGGAATCGCTGGTGGACCACGCCGACCAGGCCATGTACGACGCCAAGCTCGGCGGCCGCAACCGCGCCTGCCTGCACGCCGACAGCCTGGCGCCGCGCGGCGGTCCGCACCTGCATGTAGTGGAGAAGCGCGAGCGCTGAGCAGCGGTCCAGGAGCCGGCCCGCAGCCAGCCGCGAATCAGCCCGCGGCCAGCTCGCGCGCCGCCGCCACCACCTCGGCGTCGCCTGGCAGCACCAGCAGCGCCGCGCCGGCCAGCGGAGTGAACGTGTCGGCGCCGACCACGCGCTTCAGCGGCGTGGCGCCGCAGCCACCTTCGACGATCGCGGTGATCACGCCCTCGCCCACGCCGGCGCTCTTGCGGCCCTCGTCCAGCACCAGGATGCGTTTGGCCGTTTTCGCCTGCGCCGCGATGAAGGCATCGTTGAGCGGCGCCAGCCAGCGCAGGTCGACCACGCGTACCTGCCAGCCCAGGTCCTGCTCGATCGTGCGCGCGGCGCGCAGTGCCATCGGCACGCCGTTGCCGAAGGTGAATACCACCAGGTCGTTCGCCGCCTCGTGGTAGATGCGGCCCTCGCCCAGCGTCATCGCCTGATTCGGCGCCGGATAGTCGAACTGCCACTGGCCGTCGCCTGCTTCGTACAGATCCTTGGTCATGTACAGCGCGATCGGTTCGAGGAACGCGCAGACGCGGCCGTCCACCTTCGCCAGCGCCATCAGCGTGCGCAGCATCATCGCCGCGTCGTCGCCACGGCTGGGGCAGCCGACCACCAGGCCGGGAATGTCGCGCAGTGCGGTGATCGAGTTGTCGTTGTGGAAGTGGCCGCCGAAGCCCTTCTGGTAGCCCAGCGAGGCGACGCGCATCACCAGCGGGTTGCGGTACTGGCCGTTGGAGAAGAACTGCAGCGAGGCCGCCTCGCCGCGGATCTGGTCGCAGGCGTTGTGGAAGTACGCCAGGTACTGGATCTCCGGAATCGGCAGCATGCCCATGTTGGCGTAGCCCTGGGCCAAGCCCAGGATTATGGTTTCATCGAGCAGCGTGTTGAACACGCGGCTGCCCTTGAAGGTCTTGTTGAGACCCTTGGTGACGGTGTACACGCCGCCCTTCTGCGCCACGTCCTCGCCGAACAGCAGCGCCTCGGGATACTTCGCCAAGAGGTCGTGCAGGGCCTGGCCGATCTGGATCGCCAGGTGCCGCGGTGGCAGGTTTTCCGGCAGTTTCGCCTCGCCGCCGAACACCGCCAGGCGTTTGTCGGCGTAGTCGGCACGCTCGGCCTCGGCCTTCACCGCGGCCGGCGTGTACGGCGCCAGCGGCTTCATGACATCGGCAAGCGAGGTCAGCCGCGACCGCGAATCCGCGTCCTCGGCGGCGGCGAAGCAGCGCTTGCGGGTGGCCTCGTACAGGCCCAGCAGCGCGTCCTTCGAATACAGGCCCGATTCCAGCGCGATGCCGGCCGAGCGCAGCAGCGGGTCGGAGCATTCGACGGCGAACAGTTCCTCGATGCTGCGCCACTCGATCTCGAAATCGGTGCCGGCGTGGCCCATCACGCGGGTGGTCCGCAGATGCAGGAAGGTCGGCCGGCGCGTCGTGCGGCAATGCTCCACCGCGCGCTGCACCTGGGCGTAGCCTTCGGCGAGATCCAGGCCATCGGCGAAGAAATAATCGAGGTTGGCGCGATGCTGGTAGTTGGCCGCGATCCAGCCGGTCGGCGTCTTCACCGAGATACCGATGCCGTTGTCCTCGCACACGAACAGCACCGGCGCTGGCAGCTTCTGGTACGCCGTCCACGCTGCGGCGTTGAACGCGGTCTGCGCGGTGGCATGGTTGCTGGAGGCATCGCCGAACGAGCAGATCGCGATGCTGTCGCCGGGGATCGGCAGCGTGTGGCCAATGCGCGGTGCCTGCTCGATTGCCACCGCGGTGCCCAACGCCTTGGGCAGGTGCGAGGCGATCGTCGAGGTCTGCGGCAGTACCCACAGTGGCTTGCTGCCCCACACCTTGTGGCGGCCACCGGAGGCTGGGTCGTCCTTGCTGGCGGCGAACGACAACGCCGAATCCATCACCGGGTCCATGCCCGGGATCTTGCGGAAGCGCTCGGCCATGAAGCCGCCGCTGCGGTAGTGCAGAAAGGCCGGATCGGTGTGACGGGTCAGCCGCGCCACCATCGCGTTGCCCTCGTGGCCGGACGAGCCGATCGTATAAAACACCTTGTTCTGCACGCGCAGCACGCGCGCCATCAGGTCGAGGTGGCGCGAGATCAATTGGGATTCCAGCAGCTCGCGAAAACCGCGCGCATCCAGCGCACTGCCCGGTAGCACCGCCTCATCGTCGCGCGGCGCGGTGCGCACCTCGCCCTGCCACAGCTGCACGAACTCGATGAAGTTCTGGTCGACGACTTCGGCGCGGTTGAAGCCCTTGTGGCGGGCGCTGAGGGTGAACGGAATGGACATGGCGTGTTGTCGGTGAGATGGAAGAATGTTTCCGTAGGAGCCCGCTTGCGGGCGATGCTCTTGCGAATCCCGAATCCCGAATCCCGAATCCCGGCTCCAAAAGCATCGCCCGCAAGCGGGCTCCTACAGTGGCAGGTGTTGCATCGGCGTGTGGCCGGGTTGAGCCCGCACGCGATCGAGCCACGCGCGGATGTTCGGGAACGCAGACAGCTCGAAACCGCCGTCGCCGGCACAGTGGGTGTACGCGTACAGCGCGATGTCGGCGATGCCGTAGCGTTCGCCGACGAACCAGTCGCGCCCGGCCAGGTGCTGCTCCATCACCGCCAGCACCTGCGCGCCCTTTTGCAGCAGCGCAGGGAGTTCGGCCTGGCGCGGGTGGTCGGGCGGCAGCCAGCCGCGGATGAAACGCGCCACCGCAATGCACGGCTCGTGACTGTACTGCTCGAAGAACAGCCACTGCAGCGTTTGCGCGCGCAGCCAGGCGTCGTCGGGCCAGAACGAGGTGCCTTCGGCAAGGAAGCACAGGATCGCGTCGGACTCCGCCAGTCGGCGACCGTCATCCAGCTCCAGCAGCGGTACCTTGCCGTTCGGGTTTTTCGCCAGGTAGTCCGGTGTGCGCGTCGCGCCGTGCGCGCTGTCCACGTCGACCCAGCGATAGTCGCGACCCAGCTGGTCCAGCAGCAGCTGCAGCTTGTAGCAGTTGCCGGAGGCGCGCATGCCGTAGATGGTGATCATGGCCGCTCCCCACTCAGCTGTTTAAGCAGTGCGGCGCGTTGCAGGTCCTTGGGACGACCGAAGCTTTCGCAAAGCCGGATCTGGTCTTTGGCCGACGGCACCGGCACGGCCAGGCCGTTCACGCCGACCAGCACGAGCTTCCCCGGCAGCACCGGCTGCCAACGATCGTCGGCATGAAGCTCGAGCGCACCCATCACCTCGACCGGCGCGCCGGGGAAGCGGAAGCGGGCGAAGTACGAACGGAACCGGTCGGCATCCGGCGGCGTGAACGCGGGCTCGCGCCACTGTGCCCAATGCGCCATCAACACCTCGGCGTCGGCGCGCGAGGTCAGCACGTCCACGTCCGCGGCGCTGGTCTGCGCGCCGAGCAGCAGCGCCGCGGCGCTGCCGATCAGGCACCACGGATCGACGCAATGCACGTGCAGCTCGGGCACGATCTCGGCCAGGGTGGCGTAAAGCGCGGGCGAGAGGTGGCTCATGCGCGGCGCCGGCGCCACTGTTCGCGCGTCTGCGCCCAGATCTCGGTGGGGGAATCCTCATACGGCGCGGGCAGCTTGCCTAGGCCACGGCAGATCGAGCCGAGCCGCTGCGCCAGCGCCTGCGAGGCACGGTTGTCCGGATGGATCGAATGGATCATCTCGCTCCAGCCCAGCTGGTCGAAGGTCCAGTCGATCGCCGCAATGCAGCCTTCCAGCGCGTAGCCCTTGCCCCAGGCGCCGCGCACCAGGCCCCAGCCCACCTCAGTGCCGGGCCAGTCGACCGGGTGCCACGGCCCGAGTCGGCCAACCCATTGGCCGCTGCTCCGCTCGATCACCGAGAACATCGCGAACCCCTGCAGCGACCAGGCACCGGCGAGCGTCAGGAAGCCTCGCCACGCCGCAGCGCGCGCCTGCTGCCCGCCGATGAAGCGGGCGGCCTCGGCGTCGGCCATGTTCGCCGCGTAGGCGTCGAAATCCTCGATGCGCGGCGGGCGCAGGATCAGTCGATCGGTTTCGATGCGGATGTCGGGGATCTGCAAGGATTGGCTCCTGAAAGCCCCTCTCCCATCGGTGACCAAAGGAAGTCCCCTTGCGGGAGAGAGGGGTGGGGGTGAGGGTACGGAGCTTGCGCGAACATCAACGATCACGCTCCGCCCGAACCCTCATCCGTCGCTTCGCGCCACCTTCTCACCCGCAAGGGGACTCCCTTTGGTCGCCAGAGGGAGAAGGGAAACATCAGAACGCGTTGATGCCGGTCAGCTCGCGGCCGACCACCAGCTCGTGCACGGTCTCGGTGCCCTCGTAGGTGATCACGGATTCGAGGTTCAGCGCATGGCGGATCGCCGAATGCTCGGTGGTGATGCCGGCGCCGCCGAGGATGTCGCGGCACTGGCGCGCGATGTCGATCGCCATGCGGCAGTTGTTCCACTTGGCCAGCGAGACCTGGGTCGGCTGCATCTTGCCGGCGTCCTTCAGCCGGCCCAGCTGCAGCGACAGCAGCTGCGCGGTGGTGATGCGCCGGGCCATGTCGGCCAGCTTCAGCTGGATTGCCTGGTTCGAGGCCAGCGGACGGCCGAACAGGATGCGCTCGGCGGTATAGTCGAGCACTTCCCTGAGGCACGCCTGCGCGGCGCCGATCGGCCCCCAGGTGATGCCGTAGCGGGCCTGGGTGAGGCAGCCCAGCGGACCCTTCAGACCCTTCACGTTGGGCAGCCGCGCACTGTCCGGCACGCGCACGTTGTCGAAGAACAATGCACTGGTGACCGAGGCGCGCAGGCTCATCTTCTTGTGGATTTCCTGCGCCTTGAAGCCGGCACTGTCGGTCGGCACGATGAAGCCCTGGATGCCGTCCCCGGTCTGCGCCCACACGATCGCGATGTGCGCCAGGTTGCCGTTGGTGATCCACATCTTGGCGCCGTTGATGATCCAGTCGGCGCCGTCCTGCTTCGCATGGGTCTTCATGTTGGCCGGATCGGAGCCGCCGTGCGGCTCGGTCAGGCCGAAGCAGCCGATCACCTCGCCCGCCGCCATCTTCGGCAGGTAGTGCAGCTTCTGTTCCTCGCTGCCATAGGCGTAGATCGGGTACATGCACAGCGAGCTCTGCACCGAGGCGAAGCTGCGCAGGCCCGAGTCGCCGCGCTCCAGCTCCTGGCAGATCAGGCCATAGCTCACGCCGCTCATGCCGGCGCAGCCGTACTTCTCGGGAATGGTGGCGCCGAGCAGGCCGAGGCCGGCGATCTCGGGCACCAGCTCCTTCGGGAAACGGCCCTGGTCGAAGCAGTCGCCGATGATAGGCAGTACGCGCTCATCGACGAAGCGGCCAACGGTGTCCTGCACCATGCGCTCCTCGTCGGTGAGCAGCGAGCGGACGTCGTACAGATCGAGCGGATTCAGACGGACAGCCATGGAAGCTCCGGAGAGGGCGCGTAAAAGCCGGTATTGTAGCGCGTGCCTTGTTGCCGCACAGGCCGCCGCGTACCCGACGGACGCGTACGGCCCGCGTTGGGCCTCGCCTTGCCCGGCCCCATCTTCCGCTCTCGTCCCCGGATTCACGTTTTCCCACGGAAACCCCATGTTCAAAGGTGTCCTGCTCGGCTTCATGGCCTTTGCCGCGTTCGCCATCAGCGATGCGTTCGTGAAGTCGCTGCGCGGCTCGCTGCCGGCCTATGAGGCGGTGTTCTTCGGCGCCGCGCTGGGCCTGACCGCGCTGCCGTTCATCAAGGGCGCCGACGCCCGCTGGCGCGACGTGGTGCTGGCGCAGCGCCAGGGCCTGTGGCTGGTGCGTGCCGCCGCCAGCGCGGTCGGCAGCATCGCGGCAGTGGTCGCCTTCACCGCGCTGCCGATGGCGGAGGCGTTCGTGCTGATCTTCCTGCTGCCGATCTTCGTCACCATCCTGTCGGTGCTGGTGCTGAAGGAGCACGTCGGCTGGCGCCGCTGGTCGGCCGTGGTGGCCGGCTTCATCGGCGTGCTGGTGGTGCTGCGGCCGGGTTTTCGCGTGCTCGGCATCGGCCACCTGGCAGCCACCGTGTGCGGACTCTCCGGCGCCGTCTCGATGATCGCGCTGCGCCTGTCCGGTTCGCACGAGAAGCGCGTCACCCTGTACGGTGCCGGCATGATCGGCTCGATGCTGGTCGCCGGGCTGATGATGCTGGCCAACTTCCGCTGGCCGGATTTCGCCCAGTGGCTGCTCCTGCTCGGCTACGGCCTGCTCGCCGCGCTCGGCTCGGTGCTGCTGATGCTGGCCACGCAGAAGGCGCCCGCCAACCACGTCGCGCCGACCCAGTACAGCCAGATGCTGTGGGCCGTGCTGTTCGGTTATGTGCTGTTCCACGACCCGCTGGACCGGCCGATGGCGATCGGCATCGCGATCATCCTCGGCGCCGGCCTGTTCACCTTCGTGCGCGAGGAACAGGTGACGCGCTGGTGGAAACGAGTACGCATCGTCTAATCATCCCCGGACGACCATCCGCCCGTGCCCCGTGCCTTGTTGCCGGGGCAATGGCTTGGCACACTGCCGCACCCATCGGTTGATCCCCCCATGCCGCAACAAGCTGTCAGCGATCGTCCCCCGCCCCCGCCGGTCCGGCTTTCGCCCGTCGTGGCGGGCCTGTGGCGCCTTGCCGAATGGAAGCTGGACGTCAAGCAGCGCGTGCGCTGGATCGAGCAGGCACTGGAACTGGGCATCACCAGCTTCGACCACGCGGACATCTACGGCGACTACCGCGCCGAGGCGCTGTTCGGCGAGGCGCTGAAGGCCGAACCGGCGCTGCGCGGGCGCATGCAGCTGGTGACCAAATGCGGCATCCGCCTGCGCTCGGCGCAGCGGCCGTACCGGATCAACCACTACGACACCTCGCCGGCCTATGTGCGGGCGCAGGTGGAGCGGTCGCTGCTCAACCTGCACACCGAGCGACTGGACCTGGTGCTGATCCACCGGCCGGATTACCTGATGGACGCCGCGGCACTCGCCGACACATTCGCCACGCTGAGCCGCGAAGGCAAGGTGGCGCATTGGGGAGTGTCCAATCACAGCGCCAGCCAGTTCGCCCTGCTCCACCGGCATCACCCGCTGGCGACCAACCAGGTCGAGTTATCGCCCCTGACGATGGACGCGCTCGACGACGGCACGCTCGACCAGGCCCAGCAACTGGGCCTGCGCCCGATGATCTGGTCGCCGCTGGGCGGCGGGCGGCTGTTCACCAGTCGGGACGAACAGGCCGTGCGCCTGCGCACCGAAATGGATGCCATCGCCGCACGCCTCGGCATCAGCCTCGCCACCCTGGCTTATGCCTGGATCCTGCGCCACCCCTCGCGGCCGCATCCGATTACCGGCAGCGGTCGCATCGAGGGACTGCGCGAAGCGGTCGCCGCACTCGACGTGCCACTGGGCGCCGAAGACTGGTACGCGATCTGGACGGCCAGCAAGGGGCACGCCGTACCCTGAGTCGCTCAGGCCTTGCGACTTGCCCTGCGGCGTCGCATGCGCCTCGCCAGCGCGAACAGTGCAGCCAGCAACAGCAGCACGACACCGACGATCAGGCCGCGGTAATGTTCCTGCAGGAAGCGCGCTGCGCCATAGATCCGATCGAGACGCCGCAAGGTGGTCGTATCGCCGAAGGCCGTTTGCGTTATGCGCTCGCCCAGTTGCATGGTCCGCTGCGTTTTCGATTCAAACGCCGGCCACTCAGGCAGGCTTGGCCCATTGGGGTTGCCCGTCTTAGCAAAGTTGGTCCAGTAAGCGACCATCATGTCGGATAGCTGGCGGTCCTCCGCCGACCAAGCCAGTGGCTGCAGGTCCAGATGCCCGAATACGTACGGCATCTCCATGCTGTGTCCCGCGCCCCATCCGAAGTAGCGGTCACCCGGTCGATACGGTGGAACCCGTGCAAACTCGTACAGGAAAACCCGGGCGCGCCCGGCATTCGAAACGAGCCGTGCCCACGTCCACATGTCCCAGCGAAAACGCATGTCGCGATGGAACATGGCGGCTGCGTTCCGCGCCGCCTCGTCAGTATCCCCTGGGTCGGGCGCAGCAAGTTTGACCAGCAGATCCGGGAAGCTGCGCCCCAACTCGTGTCGGAAATTTTCGCGCGTGATAGTCCGCCCGGCGATGAAGCTCGAGCCCTCGTCGCGGTTGAACCCGACAAGCAGCGGCATGTCCTGCTGTCGACCTGAGTGGTACGCGTCGTACGGAGGTTCGGGCAACACATGGCCATCCACGATGAGATGCGGATCGAAGCCGATCTGCAGCAATTGATCAGCTGGCAGGCGACGTAACGCCTCGATGGAGCCACTTCCGGCGCGTTTCGCAAAACGCTGTCCCGCTTGTTCCGCTCCGTGCAGCATGAAGTCATCGGACAGGCTCATCGGTTCGAACAGGGCGCCGCTCTCGGCAATGGCACGCTGAAATAACCCTCGCGCCAGCGGCGATGTGGTCAGTGCGCTGATCGAAATGGCCCCCGACGACTGACCGAATACGGTTACCCGCGATGGATCACCACCGAATGCCGCAATATTCCGTTGCACCCACCGCAAGGCAGCGATCTGGTCGAGCAGCCCGTAGTTGCCGGAGCTGTGGTACGGCGATTCGTCGCTCAATTCCGGGTGCGCGAGGAAACCGAACACGCCAAGGCGATAGTTCAGCGTCACCACGATCACGCCCTTTCGCGCCAGTCGGTCACCCGCGTACAGCGGTGTCGACGATGAACCATTCTCCAGGCCGCCGCCGTAGATCCACACCATCACCGGCAGCTTGTCAGCCGCGGGATCGGCCGGGCGCCACAGATTGAGATAAAGACAATCTTCGCTGGTCGGCTCTGCCGCCGCATCGGGTGGGTAAGTGCCGCTTTGCATGCACACCGGCGCGAACCGATCAGCCTGCCGGACGCCCGGCCATGGCTCGGCAGGCACCGGGGCACGCCAGCGCAGCTCACCAACGGGTGGCCTGGCGAATGGCACCCCCTTGTAGACGAGCACATCGTTCTCGGCCACACCCCCCAACATGCCCGTATCGAGGCGTACCAGCCCAACTTGTGCGTACGCCGTCGTTGCCCACAGCAACATGACACCGGCAAATACCTGTGTCGCCAGATGCCGCATACGCCGGCGCCTCCCCAGCAAAGCCATCATCCCTGCCCCCTTGGATACCCGCGTATGTCCGTCGGAACGGCTCCTCGTCGACGCCGATGCTAGCGGTTGCTCACCCCGTGCGGCACGTGCCCGGTCGCCACGTGCTTGCGCGCGGACTCCACGTTGGCCGGCGAGTCGTCGAAGAAGATGTCGGCGCCGAACGCGTCGAGGAACGGGCCCTTGTCGCGGCCGCCGAGGAACAGCGCCTCGTCGATGCGCACGCCCCAGCGGCGCAGGGTGAGGATCACCCGCTTGTGCGCGGGGGCGGAACGGGCGGTGACCAGCGCGGTGCGGATCGGCGAGTCCTCCGCCGGGAATGCGGTCTGCAGGCGATGCAACGCGGCGAGGAAGCCGCGGAAAGGCCCCACCGACAGCGGCTCGGCGGCATGCTCGCGCTCGTTGCGGTGGAAGGCCTCCAGGCCTTCCTCGCGCGAGACGCGCTCGCCCTCGTCGCCGAAGATCACGGCGTCGCCGTCGAAGGCGATGCGCAACTGCTCGCTCATGCGCGGTGGCGCGACGCTGGGCAGGATGGTGGCCGCCGCCACGCCGGCGGCCAGGGCGCGGCCGACGTCCTCGGCGTTGGCGGAGAGGAACAGGTCGGCCTTGAACGGCGCGATGTAATCGGAGGTGGGCGCGCCACTGGTGAACGCGGCGCGGCTGATCTCCAGGCCGTAGTGCTGGATCGCGTTGAAGATGCGCAAGCCAGTGTCGCCGGAGTTGCGCGACAGCAGGATCACCTCGACCGGCGGCACGTCACCGGCCAGCTTGTTCAGCCCGAGCAGCTTCTGCACCAGCGGGAACGCCACGCCGGGCTGCAGGATCTCGTTTTCGTGCTCGATCTGGAACGAGCGGTAGGCGTCGAGGCCGTCGCGCTCGAACAGCGCGTGGCTGTCGCCGAGGTCGAACAGCGCGCGCGAGGAGATGGCGACGACCAGTCGGTTGTCGGTGGTGGAGGAGGCGTCGTGGACGCCAGAGCCTACGGTGGTCATGAGGCGATTGAAGGGGGCGTTGGCGTCGAATCTAGCAAAGCCCGCGAAAGATTTCCTGTAGGAGCGCACCCTGTGCGCGATGGCTCTTGCGTCACGTGACAAAAATTTCGCGCACGACCGGGGGAAGTCCCTTGTGGACAGGGTGCGCTCCTACAGATGCCATGTCTCATTCCACCGCGAACTGCTCGTCGAGGATACGCTGCTCCAGGTTGTGCTCGGGGTCGAACAGCAGCCGCACGCCCTGCCCGCCGGACTGGCGGATCGCCACCGTGTGCACGTCGCGCACCTCGTGGAAGTCGGCGGTGGCGCTGACCGGGCGCTTGCCCGGATCGAGCACGCGCAGCATCACCCCGGTGCGGTGCGGCAGGATTGCGCCGCGCCAGCGCCGCGGGCGGAACGGACTGATCGGGGTGAGCGCCAGCACGTTCGCGTCCAGCGGCAGGATCGGGCCGTGCGCGGACAGGTTGTAGGCCGTCGAGCCGGCCGGCGTGGCGACCATGATGCCGTCGCAGATCAGGTTCGGCAGCTTCACCGTGTCGTTGAGCTGCACCTCCAGGTGCGCGGCCTGGTTGCTCTGGCGCAGCAGCGAGACTTCGTTGAACGCCAGCGCGACGTGATGGTTGCCGGCCGCATCGACGACCGCCATCTGCAGCGGAAACAGCGAGGCCGTGTGTGCGCGCGCGACCCGCTCCGGCAGGCCGTCGAGCCGGTGCTTGTTCATCAGGAAGCCGACCCGGCCCAGCTTCATGCCGTACACCGGCACGTCCAGCGCGTGGTACGCGTGCAGGGTGCGCAACATGAAGCCGTCGCCGCCCAGCGTGACGATCAGCTCGGCCTGCTCCGGCGGCACGTTGCCATAGCGCTCCACCAGTTTGCGCCACGCCTGCTGGGCGACACTGACCTCACTGGCGACGAAGGCAATGCGCATGAAGGCCCCGGTGTGGCGGAAGGAGCACTAAGAGTACGACAGAGCGGCTAGTTCGCCCTACTCCAGACTTTTCGCAAAGAGCACCCCCTCCCGTCCTCCCCCTGCCAGCAGGGGGAGGAGCGAAAGCAAGCCACCGCATAGCTTCAGACGTGCCGGAATACCCTCCCCTGGTCGCAGGGGAGGGCAGGGGTGGGGTTCACGCTGCGACGAACTCCCGGAAGCGCCGTATCAGACCGGCACCTGCGCCAATTGCGCCAGCCGGCGCACCGCGACCGAGGCGATCGGGTAGTCCGCATTCTGGGTGAGGATTTCCGCCAGCATGCCGCGGGTATACTGCAAGGTGGCGTCGTCGCGCTGCAGCCATGCCTGCACCGGCGAGATGTCCTTGCTGCCGCCGCCGAGGCTGAGCACCTGCAGCGCCAGCGCCCGGTGCTGGTGGTTGAGCTCGTCCAGCAGCGAGCCGCGGGCCTGGGCGTGCCAGTGGCCTTCCACCGGCAGCGCCTCGATCTGGTCGCGCAGCCATTCCAGGTCCAGCGCCTCGCCCAGTTCGAAGAACACGCCGGCGACCTTCTCGATCGACTGGCCGCTCTGCTGGCTCACCTCGACCATGTCCAGCGCGGCGCGCAGCTCCGGCAAGCGGGCCATCCGCAGCGCCAGCTCCGCCGGCAGGCCCAGGCCTTCCCACTTCTCCTGGCTGGAGGAGAAATCGCCCTTGCCGGTCGCCGTCAGCACCTCCGGCAGCGCCTTGCGCAGGGCCGACACGCCGGCCTGGTAGCGCTCGACGTTGGCGGCGATGTCCAGCGAGCCGCCGGGGCGGTTCAGCAGCCAGCGCGTCATGTGCCGCAGCAGCGACCAGATCTGCTTGATCGCGTCGATCTGGGTGTCCTCGGCGACCTTGGCATCCAGCGCCTCGATCTCGGCCCACAGCTCGCGCGCCTCGAGGATCTCGCGCGCCGCGGTGTACGCCTTGGCGATCGCCGCCGGCCCCTGCCCGGTGTCTTCCTGCATGCGCATCATGAAGGTGGCGCCCATGCGGTTGATCGTCGAGTTGGTTACCGCGGTGGCGATGATCTCGCGCTTCAACCGGTGGCGCTGCATGTGCGCGGCGTAGGTCTCGTGCAGCGGCAGCGGGAAGTAGCGCACCAGCTCCTTCGACAGGTACGGGTCCTCCGGCACGTCCGAGTCCAGCAATTGCTGGAACAGGCGGATCTTGTCGTAGGACAGCAGCACCGCCAGCTCCGGCCGGGTCAGGCCCAAGCCACGGCTCTTGCGCTCGGTCAGCTCGGCCTCGCCGGGCAGGTTCTCGACCTGACGGTCGAGCGTGCCTTCGGCCTCCAGCGTGCGGATGAAGTGCGCCATCGAGCCGATGCGATGCACCGACTGGTGCTCCATCAGGGTGATCGCCTGGTTCTGCCGGTAGTTGTCCCACAGCACCAGCTGGGCCACCTCGTCGGTCATCGCGGCGAGCTGGGCGTTGCGCGCGTCGAAGCTGAGCTCGCCGCGCTGCACGGCGTCGTTGAGCAGGATCTTGATGTTCACCTCGTGGTCGGAGGTGTCCACGCCGGCGGAGTTATCGATGAAGTCGGTGTTCAGCAGCACGCCATGCTGCGCCGCCTCGATGCGGCCCTTCTGGGTCATGCCCAGGTTGCCGCCCTCGCCGATGATCTTCGCGCGCACGTCGGCGCCGTTGATGCGCAGCGCGTTGTTGGCACGGTCGCTCACCTCGGCGTGCGTTTCACCGGACGACTTGATGTAGGTGCCGATGCCGCCGTTGAAGATCAGGTCCACTGGTGCCTTAAGGATCGCGCTGAGCAGGTCGCTCGGCGCCAGCTGCTCGACCTCGGGCTTGAGCCCCAGCACCGCGCGCATCTCCGGCGACAGCGGGATCGACTTGGCGCTGCGCGGGTAGATGCCGCCACCGGCGGAGATCAGCGATTTGTCGTAGTCGTCCCAGCTCGAGCGCGGCACGTCGAACATACGCTTGCGCTCGACGAACGAGCGGGCCGCATCCGGGTTCGGGTCGAGGAACACGTGGCGATGGTCAAACGCGGCCACCAGCAGGGTGTGCTCGGACAGCAGCATGCCGTTGCCGAACACGTCGCCGGACATGTCGCCGATGCCCACGCAGGTGAAGTCCTGCGTCTGGCAATCGCGGCCGAGCGCGCGAAAATGACGCTTCACCGACTCCCACGCGCCACGGGCAGTGATGCCCATGCCCTTGTGGTCGTAGCCGTGCGAGCCGCCGGAGGCGAAGGCGTCGCCGAGCCAGTAGTTGTGCTCGATCGAGATCGCGTTGGCAATGTCGGAGAACTTGGCGGTGCCCTTGTCGGCAGCCACCACCAGGTAGGGGTCGTCCGCGTCGTGGCGCACCACGTCGTGCGGGTGCACCACCTTGCCGTCGACCAGGTTGTCGGTGACGTCGAGCAGGCCGTTGATGAACAGGCGGTAGCAGGCGATGCCCTCGGCCAGTACCGCGTCGCGATCGCTGGCGGCCGGGGACTTCTTGACGAAGAAGCCGCCCTTGGAACCGACCGGCACGATCACCGTGTTCTTCACCATCTGCGCCTTGACCAGGCCCAGCACCTCGGTGCGGAAATCCTCGCGGCGGTCGGACCAGCGCAGGCCGCCGCGCGCCACCGCGCCGAAGCGCAGGTGGATGCCCTCGACGCGCGGCGCGCACACCCAGATCTCGCGGTACGGCACCGGCTTGGGCAGGCCGGGCACGGCATGCGAGTCGAGCTTGTAGCTGATGTAGTCGCGGTACGCGCCGTCCCACTGCTGGAAGAAGCTGGTGCGCAAGGTGGCGCGGATCAGCTTCACGAAGCCGCGCAGGATGCGGTCCTCGTCGAGGCTGGCCACGTTCTCCAGCAGGATGCCGACCACGCTCTCCACCGCCTGGACCTGCTCGTCGCGCGGCTTCGACAGCGACCCGGCCAGCTCGCCGATCAGGCCCGGCTGCGCGGCCTGCACGTTGGCCGGGATCAGCGCCAGCATCTCGACGGCGAGGGTCGCACCGGCGGCCTGCAATTCGTCGGCGGAAAGCGCCTCGCGGCGCGGATCGAACTTGGCCAGGAACAGCTCCACCAGCAGCCCGGCGATCGCCGGATAGCGGTTCAGCGTTTCCTCCATGTACGACTGCGAGAAGGTGGCGCCGGTCTGCAGCAGGTACTTGCAGTAGCCGCGCAGCATCGCCACCTGACGCCAGCTCAGCTTGGCGCCGAGCACCAGCCGGTTGAAGCCGTCGTTTTCGGCGTTGCCGCGCCAGATCTGCTCGAAGGCGTCCTCGAACAGCGCACCGACCTGCTCCACGCCGAAGGTGAGCTTGCCGACCGGCTGCACCTCGAAGTCCTGGATCGACAGCGGCGCCTCGCCGGAAACCTCGTAGACATGCTCGGTGAGCACGCGCAGGCCGAGGTTCTCCAGCTGCGGCAGCACTTCGGACAACGCGATGTCGCCACCGGAGCGGTAGACCTTGAAGCGCAGCGTCTCGGGCGCCTTCGGCGGGTGGTAGAACGACATCCGCAGCGCGTTGTCGCCGACCAGCTGCGAGAGCTGGTACACGTCCTCGGCGGCCACCGCGGGGCTGACGTCCTCGATGTAGCCGGCCGGCAGCGCGCGCGCGTAGCGGTTGGCCAGCACCACGCCCTCGTGCTCGCCGCGCAGGCGCACCAGCGCGTCGCGCACCTCGTCGTGCCAGTTGCGCACGATGCTGGCCACGCCCTGCTCCAGCTCGGCCAGGTCGTAGGACGGGTGGTCGCCGATCTTCGGCCGCAGCACGATGGTCAGCCGCGCCAGCACGGCCTCGCCCATCTGCACCGAGGAATCGCTCTGCTCGGCGTGCAGCGCCGTGCGCAGCAGCGACTCGATACGCTCGCGCACCGAGGTGTTGAAGCGGTCGCGCGGCACGAACACCATGCAGGTGAAGAAACGGCCGTAGCGGTCGCGGCGCATGAACAGCCGCGTGCGCGCGCGCTGGCGCAGTTCGAGGATGCCCATCGCGGTGGCGAACAACTCGTCCTCGGTGCTCTGGAACAGTTCCTCGCGCGGCAGGGTTTCCAGGATGTGGCGCAGCGACCTGCCGGAGTACGAGTCGCGCTTGAGGCCCGAGCGCGCCAGCACCGCTTCCGCCTTGTGCCGCACCAGCGGCACGTCCTGCGGGCGGGCCATGTAGGCGTTGGAGGAGAACAGGCCGAGGAAGCGCTGTTCGGCCACCGCACGGCCGTCGGCGCCGAACTGCAGCACGCCGATGTAATCCATGTAGCCGGTGCGGTGCACGCGCGAGCGCGCGTTGGTTTTGGTCAGGATGATCGCGTCGATGGCGCCCGATTGCGGCAGCTCGCTGGCGGCCAGCGTGCTCAGCGAGCGCGGCGCCATCGAGCGTTCGTTGCTGCGCAAGATGCCCAGGCCGGACGATTCGACCGCCCGCAGCACGCGGTCGCCGTCGGCGTCGGCGACTTCGTATTCGCGGTAGCCGAGGAAGGTGAAGTTGTCGGCGGCGATCCAGCGCATGAACTCGCTGGCTTCCTGCACCGAGGCGGTATCCAGCGGCAGCTTGCGCTGCGGCAGTTGGTTGGCCACCGCCAGCGCCTTGTCGCGCATCGCCGACCAGTCGCCCACCGCGGCACGCACGTCTTCCAGCGCGGCGGCAACCTGCCCTTCCAGCTGCGCCTGTTCGGCGGCATCAGCCACCCGGTCGATCTCGAAATGCATCAGCGATTCGGCGCTGCCGGCGGCGCCGCCAAGGCCGAGCAGCTTGCCGGAAGCGTCGCGCGCCACCTTCAGCGCCGGGTGGATCACCACATGGATCTGCAGCTTCGCCGAGACGACCATGCTGACCGTGTCGACCAGGAACGGCATGTCGTCGGTGACGATCTGCAGCAGGCTGCGGCCAGCCTGCACGTCCGCCGGACTGAGCACGCGCACGCAGGCCTGGCCTTCACGGCGCTTCTGCATGAACTCCAGCAAGCTGCCGACCAGCGCCGCCCATTGCACCGGTGTGTGCAGATGCGCGTCGCCGCCCCCGACCCGTGCAAAGAAAGCCTCGCAGAAAACCTGCGCTTCACTCAGGCGCTCGGGCGAAAAACCGCCCCTTTTCAGCTCGGCGAATACTACTGACGAAAGGGAAGGGTCGTTCGCTGCAGGGGTCGCATTCATGGCATCTTCTGATTGATGGAGACGATGATGGGTGTGGCGGGTATAAAGCCTTGGAAGGATACGCCGCGGGATAAGGCGAATCCAGCCGCGCACCCCGTCGCGGCCATGCACGCGCGCATGGTTTCGCGCCCGGCCGCGAGCGATGTCCACGGTGCCGCGAAGTGCACCGCGGCAATCGACGCACCGCGAAAAACTGCGTTGTCCGGCAAGCCGGCGTGATGACTCCGGCAGCGCCGGTCGGTCCGCTTGCCCCAGCACGTGTCCAGACCGTCATGCCCCCTGTCAATGGCTGGATTCGCGGTCTCCATAAAATGTAAACTGGTCGGTATAGTCTGAGTCCACACCGTTTTGCGCAGCGCTTTGCGGAGCAGATGCCGCTTCGAGGCACGACAACTCCCCATCGCGCCAACCTATGACACAGGACACGTCGAACGCTTTGCTGTATCCCGTCTACGGGATCCGGCCATGCATCCGACGTCACCCCCTATCCCCGTTCCAACAAGTTCTGGAGTTTCCATGAAGTCCTCATCACTGAGCACACCCTTGCTGTGCCTGAGCCTGTTGGCGCTGGCCGCCTGCGGCAAAGGCAAGGAACAGGGGCCGCCGCAAAAAATGCCGCCGCCGGAAGTCGGCGTGATCCAGGTGCAGCCACAAAACTCGCCGCTGACCAGGAACCTGGTCGGCCGGCTGTCGGCCTATCGCAGCGCCGACGTGCGCGCCCGCGTGGCCGGCGTGCTGCTCAAGCGCGCGTACAGCGAAGGCACCAACGTCAAGCAGGGCCAGCTACTGTTCCAGATCGACCCGGCCCCGCTGAAGGCCACGCTGAACGCTGCCCAGGCCTCACTGGCGCAGGCCCAGGCCACCTGGACCAACAACAAGATCACCGCCGCGCGCGTGCACGAGCTGGCGCCCAAGGGCTACGTGTCCAGGTCGGATCTGGACAACGCCCTGGCCGCCGAGCGCACCGCCGCCGCCGCCGTGCAGGCCGCGCAGGCGAACGTGCAGACCGCGCGCATCAACCTCGGCTACGCCAGCGTCAGTGCGCCGATCGCCGGTCGTGCCGGCCAGCAGCAGGTCACCGAGGGCGCGCTGGTCGGCAATGGCGAGGCCACGTTGCTCACCACGGTCGATCAGGTCGACCCGATGTACGTGAACTTCACCATGAGCGTGGATTCAATGGATCAGATGCGCCGCGCGCAGAGCAGCGGCAACGTCACCCTGACCGAACAGGACAAGGCCAGCGTGCAGATCGCCCTGCCCGACGGCAGCGCCTATGGCGAACCGGGCGTGCTGGACTTCTCCGACATCGCGGTCAACCCGGCCACCGGCGCGGTCAACCTGCGCGCGGTGGTGCCGAACCCGAAACACAGCCTGCTGCCGGGCATGTACGTGACGCTGAAGGCCAACCTCGGCCAGCAGCACAACGTGTTCATCGTTCCGCAGCAGGCGGTGCAGCGCGACACCGGCGGCACCTATGTGATGACGATCGGCAAGGACGGCAACGTCAAGCGCAAGAGCGTCACCACCACCGACATGCGCGACGGCAACTGGGTCGTCAGCGACGGCCTCGCCGCCGGCGACCAGATCATCGTGTCCGGATTGCAGAAAGTGAAGGACGGCGCGCCGGCCAAGTCCACTCCGTGGAAGCCGGCGACCACCAACGGATCCGTCACCGCCAGTGCTCCGGGCGCCGCCCCGAACGCCAAGTAACGGAGCCCGACCATGCCAAGTTTCTTCATCGACCGCCCGATCTTCGCGTGGGTGGTAGCCATCCTGATCGCGCTGGGCGGCGTACTGTCCATCCTCAACCTGGGCGTGGAGTCATACCCTTCGGTCGCCCCGCCGTCGGTCGTGGTCAACGCCGTCTACCCGGGCGCCAGCGCGGATACCACCGAGAAGAACGTCACCCAGGTGATCGAGCAACAGCTGACCGGCATCGATCACCTGCTGTACTTCAGCTCCTCGTCCAGTTCCAGCGGCCGCGCCAGCATCACGCTGACCTTCGAGAACGGCACCAACCCGGACATCGCCCAGGTGCAGGTGCAGAACAAGGTTTCGCTGGCTACGCCGCGCCTGCCCTCCGAGGTGACCAAGCAGGGTGTGGTGGTGGCCAAGGCCAACACCGGCTTCCTCGAGGTGGTCGCGCTGCGTTCGGACAACCCGGCGATCGACCGCGCCCGCCTCAACGACATCGTGGCGTCGCAGGTGCTCGACCAGATCGCGCGCGTGCCCGGCGTCGGCAGCACCCAGCAGTTCGGCGGCGAATACGCCATGCGCATCTGGCTGGACCCGGACAAGCTGCAGGGCTACGGCCTGTCGGCCAGCCAGGCGCTGGCCGCGGTCACCGCGCAGAACGTGCAGTTCGCGGCCGGCTCGCTGGGTTCCGACCCGGCGGCGAACGGCCAGGGCATCAGCGTCACCGTGGCTACCGAGGGCCGCTTCACCACGCCAGAGCAGTTCGAGAACATCATCCTGCGCGCCAACAACGACGGCACCACGGTCAAGCTCGGCGACGTGGCCCGGGTCAGCTTCGGCGCCGGCGTGTACGGCTTCAACACCACCTACAACGGCTTGCCGGTGGCGGCGTTCGCGATCCAGCTACTGCCCGGCGCCAACGCGCTGGACGTGGCCACCGCGGTGCACGGCAAGATGGACGAGCTGGCAGGCAGCTTCCCGCAGGGCGTCAGCTGGTTCACTCCGTACGACTCGACCACCTTCGTCAAGGTGTCGGTCAACGAGGTGGTGCATACGCTGATCGAGGCGATCGTCCTCGTGTTCCTGGTGATGCTGATCTTCCTGCAGAACATCCGCGCCACCATCATTCCCACCCTGGTGATCCCGGTGGCCCTGCTCGGCACCTTCATCGGCATGCTGCTGCTCGGCTTCACCATCAACCAGCTGACCCTGTTCGGCATGGTGCTGGCGATCGGCATCGTGGTCGACGACGCGATCGTGGTGATCGAGAACGTCGAACGCATCATGACCGAGGATGGCCTGTCGCCGAAGGAGGCCACCAAGAAGGCAATGGGCCAGATCACCGGCGCCGTGGTCGGCATCACCGTGGTGCTGATCGCGGTGTTCGTGCCGTCGTCATTCCAGCCGGGTGCCGCGGGCGTGATCTACAAGCAGTTCGCGCTGACCATCGCGATGTCGGTGGCGTTCTCCGCCTTCCTCGCGCTGTCGTTCACGCCGGCGCTGTGCGCCAGCTTCCTGACGCCGGTCCACGAAGAGAAGAAAAACTTCGTGTTCCGCTGGTTCAACACCGCGTTCGGGAAGATCACCCACACCTACACCGGCCACATCGGCAGCGCCGTGCGCCACGCGCCGCGCTGGGTGATGGTGTTCGTGCTGATCAGCGTGCTGACCGGCTTTCTGTACACCCGCCTGCCCGGCAGCTTTCTGCCCGAGGAGGACCAGGGCTTCGCGTTGGCGGTCGTGCAGCTGCCGCCCGGTGCCAGTCTGCAACGTACCAACGCGGTCATGAGGCAGATACTCACCGTGTTGAAGCAGGACCCCGCCGTCGATGGCGTCGTCCAGATCGCGGGCTTCAGCTTCCTCGGCATGGGCGAAAACGTGGGCATGTCCTTCATCCGGCTCAAACCCTGGGGTGAGCGTGGCTGGGCGCCGGATCAAAAGGCGGCACAGGAGCAACACGACAAGCTGGTCAAGGAGGGCAAGGCCAAGCCGATCGACCTGGGCGTCACCGCCGCGGAATTCATCCAGCGCGCGAACGGGGCCGTGCAATCGGTGCGCGACGCGCAGATCTTCATCGTCAACGTGCCGACGGTGCAGGGCCTGGGCCAGTTCGGCGGCTTCGACATGTACCTGCAGGACCGCGGCGGCACCGGGCGTGATGCGCTCACCGCTGCCCGCAACACCCTGCTTGGTGCGGCCAGCCAGAATCCGCTGCTGGTCGGCGTGCGCCCGAACGGGCTGGAGGACGCGCCGCAACTGCGCCTTGACGTCGACCGTACCCAGGCACTGTCGATGGGACTGTCAGTGGGCGACATCTACAACGCGATCAGCCTCATGCTGGCGCCGGTGTACGTCAACGACTTCTCCTACGGCGGTCGCGTCAAGCGCGTGATCATGCAGGCCGACTCGCCCCACCGGATGGGCCCGGAGGCATTCCAGCACATCTTCACGCCCAGCACGCGGACCAATGCCGACGGCACCCCGCAGATGATCCCGCTGTCCAACGTGGTGCAGGCGAAGTGGCAGATGGCGTCGCCATCGCTGGTCCGCTACAACGGCTACTCGGCGGTCGAGATCGTCGGCTCGCCGGCGCCGGGTCACGCCTCGGGCGAGGCGATGAACATCATGCAGAAAATCGTCAGCGACGACCTGCCCCACGGCTTCGGCTATGACTGGACCGGCCAGTCGTACCAGGAAATCCTCTCCGGCAACACGGCGATCCTGCTGATGGTGCTGTCGGTGGTGATCGTGTTCCTGTGCCTGACCGCGCTGTACGAGAGCTGGTCGATCCCGGTATCGGTGCTGCTGGTGGTGCCGCTGGGCATCCTCGGCGCGGTGGTGTTCACCCTGCTGCGCGGCCTCCCCGATGACATCTATTTCAAGATCGGCGTGATCACGGTGATGGGCCTGGCCGCGAAGAACGCAATCCTGATCGTGGAATTCGCGGTGATCGAGCAGCGCCAGGGACGCACCTTGCGCGAAGCCGTGGTGGACGCGGCCCGGCTGCGACTGCGGCCGATCCTGATGACCTCGATCGCATTCATCGGCGGCGTGTTCCCGCTGTTCGTCTCCACCGGCGCCGGCGCCAACGCGCGCCATGCGATCGGCACCGGCGTGATCGGCGGCATGCTGTTCGCCACCTTCCTCGGCGTGCTGCTGATCCCGGTGTTCTACGTGGTGGTGCGCCGGCTGCTCGGCGACAAGCTGGACGGCCACGAGCATCCGGCCATCCAGGGGCCGCACACGTTCGACTCTGATCCGCGACGCGGGCAGTGAGAGCCAGGAATCGGGAATAGGGAATAGGAAGAGCCCGCCACGCAGGCTCCAGACAAAAAACGCCCCGGCATCAGCCGGGGCGTTTTGTTTCCATCTGAAGCGGTGGGACCTCAGTCAGCCGGGTTGCATCGAGCCGCGACGCTCTTTCGATTCCCTATTCCCAGCCTCACCGCAACCCAGTCTCCGCCCGCGCGATCACCATGCGCTGGATCTCGCTGGTGCCTTCGTAGATCTCGGTAATCTTGGCGTCGCGGAAGTAGCGTTCCAGCGGCATCTCCTTCGAATAGCCCATGCCGCCGTGGATCTGCACCGCCTGATGGGCGATCCACATCGCCGCCTCCGAGGCGGTGAGCTTGGCCACCGCCGCCTCGGTGCCGAAGCGGCCGCCGTGCTTCTCGGTCTCGCCCTTGGTCCAGGCCGCGCGCAGGGTCAGCAGGGTCGCCGCGTCCAGCTTGCACTTCATGTCGGCGATCTTCGACTGCGTCATCTGGAAGCTGCCGATCGGCTGGCCGAACGCCTTGCGGTCACGCGACCACTGCAGCGTGGCCTCGTACGCGGCGCGGGCGATGCCAACCGCCTGCGAGGCGATGCCGATGCGGCCGGCGTCGAGCACGCCCATGGCGATCGAGAAGCCCCTGCCCTCCTCGCCCAGCAGGTTCTCCTTCGGCAGCACGTAGTCGGTGAACTCGATCTCGCAAGTGGCCGAAGCACGGATGCCCAGCTTCGGCTCGGTCTTGCCAGCGTGGAAGCCCGGCAGCTGGGTGTCGATGATGAAGGCCGATACGCCCTTGGCGCCGATGCCCGGCGTCGAGATGGCGAACAGCACGATGTAGCGCGCCACCGGGCCGGAAGTGATCCAGCTCTTCTTGCCGTTGATCACCCAGTCGCCGTTGGCGTTCTTCGTGGCGCGGGTGTGCATGGCCGAGGCGTCGGAGCCGGACTGCGGCTCGGTCAGCGCGTAGGCGCCGATCGCTTCGCCGGTGGCGATCGCGCGCACGTACTTCTGCTTCTGCTCCTCGTTGCCGTGCTTGAGGATGCCGTTGCAGAACAGCGAATTGTTCACGCTCATCACGGTCGCGGTGGCGGCGTCGGCAGCGGCGATCTCGATCATCGCCAGCACGTAGGCGATCGGGTCCATGCCCGCGCCGCCGTAGGCCTCCGGCACCTCGATGCCCATCAGGCCGAGCCGGCCCATCTCGCGGATGTTCTCCAACGGGAACTCGCCCTTTGCGTCCAGCTCGGCGGCCACCGGCACGATGCGCTTTTGCGCAAAATCACGGGCAACCGACTGGATCGACAACTGGTCTTCGGTAAAACGGAAATCCACGGGCGGGCTCCTTGAGGCAATCGAGCCGCCGATTTTAGCGGGAAATGGCCTGCCGACTCGCCGACCCGCGCTTGACGTATCGCAAGGCGCGGCCTAGCCTATACATCTTTGTATCGCGATACAGGGATAACCGATGGATCTGGCCACCGCTTCCAGCGTGCTGCGCCTGTTGGCCGACCCCACCCGTGTGCGCCTGCTGGCCCTGCTCGAACGCGAGGAGCTCACCGTAGCCGAACTGGCCGCGGTGCTGCACCTGGCGCAGCCGCGCGTGTCCACCCACCTGGCCAAGCTGAAGGAAGCCGGCCTGGTGCGCGACCGCCGCGCCGGCGTTTCCGCCTACTACCGCGCCAACAACGAGGGCGACGCAGCCCAGCACGACCTGCTCGCCTCGCTGCGCGCCAGCATCGACGACGCGCTGCTGCGCGAGGACGCGGCGCGCCTGCCCGGCGTGCTGGCCAACCGTGCCCGCGAGGAAGGCTGGGCCGACACCGTCGCCGGCGACATGGAGCGCCACTACTCGCCCGGCCGCACCTGGGAAACGCTGGCCCGTTCGTTGCTGCAGCTGCTGGAGACCGGCGACGTGCTCGACATCGCCTCCGGCGACGGCATCACCGCCGAGCTGCTGGCGCCGCACGCGCACTCCATCGTTTGCGTGGATTCCAGCGAGCGCGTGGTCGAGGCCGCCGCGAAACGGCTCAAGGCGTTCGCCAACGTGCGCGTGGTCCGCGGCGACATGCATGCGCTGGAACTGGGCCAGCAGCGCTTCGACCTGGTGCTGATGCTGCACGCGCTGACCTACGCCGAACGCCCGGCCAAGGCGGTGGCCGAGGCCGCGCGCCTGCTGCGCCCCGGCGGCCGCCTGCTGGCCGTGACGCTCGGCCAGCACGACCACCGCGCCGCGGTGGAGCCGTTCGACCACCGCAACCTCGGCTTCAGCGGCGAACAGCTCGATGGCTACGCCCGTGCCGCCGGCCTCGACGTGCTGAGCTGCAACCGGCTCAGCCGCGAGCGCAAGGCGCCCCATTTCGAAGTGATCAGCCTGCTGGCGCGCAAGCGCGCCTGAACACCGCCGCGCCGCCCGACACCGTTGCACCGCTCAACCAAAGGAAGTTCGATGAGTACCCTGCCCTGGCTCCATCCCGATCGCGTCGCCGCCCTGGAACAGGCGCTGCGCCAGCGCATCCTGATCCTCGATGGCGGCATGGGCACCATGCTGCAGGCACACGGGCTGGACGAGCTCGGCTTCCGCGGCGAGCGTTTCGAGCATGGCCACGACGGCCACGCGCACAAGGGCCATGCCCATGATCATCCCGGCAGCTGCGATCTCAAGGGCAACAACGACCTGCTCACGCTGACCCGCCCGGAGATCATCCGCGACGTGCACGAAGCCTACCTGGAAGCTGGCGCCGACCTGGTCGAGACCAACACCTTCAACTCCACCCGCATCAGCCAGTCCGACTACAAGCTGCAACATCTGGCGCACGAGTTGAACCTCGAAGGCGCGAAACTCGCCCGCGCCGCCTGCGACGCGATGACGGCGAGGACGCCGGAGAAACCACGCTTCGTGATCGGCGTGCTCGGCCCCACCAGCCGCACCGCCTCGCTGTCGCCGGACGTCAACGACCCCGGCTTCCGCAACGTCACCTTCGAGGAACTGGCGGCAAATTACATCGAGTCCGCCAGCGGCCTGATCGACGGCGGCGCCGACGTGATCATGGTCGAGACGATCTTCGACACGCTGAACGCCAAGGCCGCGCTGTTCGCGCTGAGTGAGCTGTTCCACCAGCGCGGCGCGCGCGTGCCGATAATGGTCTCCGGCACCATCACCGACCGCTCCGGCCGCACGCTCTCCGGCCAGACCGCCGAGGCGTTCTACTACTCGGTGCGCCACGCGAAGCCGCTGTCGGTCGGCTTCAACTGCGCGCTCGGCGCCGAGGACCTGCGCCCGCACCTCCAGACCCTGGCCAACCTGGCCGAGAGCTACGTCAGCACCCACCCGAACGCCGGCCTACCCAACGCGTTCGCCGAGTACGACGAAACGCCCGAGCACATGGCCGGGGTGATCGCCGGCTTCGCCCGCGACGGCCTGCTCAACCTGGTGGGCGGCTGCTGCGGCACCACGCCAGCGCACATCAAGGCAATCGCCGAGGCGGTGCGCGACTGCGCGCCGCGGGTGCTGCCCGGCGAAGTGCAGGAAGCTGCATGACGGCGCCCGTCCTCACCTCCGCCCGAGCGTCATTCCCGCGCAAGCGGGAATCCATCCTGCGCGCGTGCGTAAAAGCGAAACTGGATTCCCGCTTGCGCGGGAATGACGAGCAAAAAACAAGCAAGGCGAAAGCAAACGCATGACCACTTCCCGCCACACCCGCCTGTCCGGCCTCGAACCGCTGGTCATCACGCCCGACCTGCTGTTCGTCAACATCGGCGAACGCACCAATGTCACCGGCTCGGCGAAGTTCAAGAAGCTGATCAAGGAAGACCGCTACGACGAAGCGGTGGAAGTGGCCCGCCAGCAGGTGGAAAGCGGCGCGCAGATCCTCGACGTGAACATGGACGAGGGCCTGCTCGATGCCGAGGCGGCGATGGTGAAATTCCTCAACCTGATCGCCGCCGAGCCGGACATCGCCAAGATCCCGGTGATGGTGGACTCCTCCAAGTGGAGCGTGATCGAAGCCGGCCTCAAGTGCCTGCAGGGCAAGGGCGTGGTCAACTCGATCTCGCTGAAGGAAGGCGAGGGCCCGTTCCTGGAACAGGCGCGGAAGATCCTGCGCTACGGCGCCGCCACCGTGGTGATGGCGTTCGACGAGAACGGCCAGGCCGATACCGTGGCGCGCCGGTTGGAAATCTGCGAGCGCTCGTACAGGCTGCTCACCGAGGAAGTGGGTTTCCCGCCCGAAGACATCATCTTCGACTCCAACATCTTCCCGATCGCCACCGGCATCGAGGAGCACGCCGATAACGCGGTGAACTTCATCGAGGCGGCGAAGCTGCTCAAGCAGCGCTTCCCGCATTCGCACCTCTCCGGCGGCGTCTCCAACGTGTCGTTCTCGTTCCGCGGCAACGACAGCGTGCGCGAGGCGATCCACAGCGTGTTCCTCTACCACGCCATCCAGGCCGGCATGGACATGGGCATCGTCAACGCTGGTCAGCTGGCGATCTACGACGAGCTGGAACCCGAGCTGCGCGAGCGCGTGGAAGACGTGGTGCTGAACCGCCGCGCCGACGCCACCGAGCGGCTGATGGAAATCGCCGAGAGGCACAAGAAGGGCGCGCGCGGCCAGGACAACGGCAACGCGCTGGCCTGGCGCGAACTGCCGGTGCGCAAGCGGCTGGAACACGCACTGGTGCACGGCATCGACCAGTTCGTGGTGGAAGATACCGAAGAAGTGCGCCAGGGCGTCACGCGCACGCTGGATGTGATCGAAGGCCCGCTGATGGACGGCATGAACGTGGTCGGCGACCTGTTCGGCGCCGGCAAGATGTTCCTGCCGCAGGTGGTCAAATCCGCCCGCGTGATGAAGAAGGCGGTGGCCTACCTGCTGCCCTTCATGGAAGAGGAAAAGAAAAAGAGCGGCGACACTAGCCGCTCCAACGGCAAGATCGTGATGGCCACGGTCAAGGGCGACGTGCACGACATCGGCAAGAACATCGTGGGCGTGGTGCTCGCCTGCAACAACTTCGAGGTGGTCGACCTCGGCGTGATGGTGCCGGCGCAGAAGATCCTCGACACCGCGATCGAGGAGAAGGCCGACATGATCGGCGTCTCCGGCCTGATCACCCCCTCGCTGGAGGAGATGGCCAACGTCGCCCGCGAAATGACGCGGCGCAACTTCAGCATCCCGCTGCTGATCGGCGGCGCCACCACCTCGCGCGCGCACACCGCGATCAAGATCGAGCCGCACTACGAAACCGCCTGCGTGTGGGTGAAGGACGCCTCACGCGCGGTCGGCGTGGCGCAGTCGCTGGTCAGCAAGGAACTGGTCGACGGCTTCCTGGCCAAGGTGCGCAGCGAGTACGCCGAGGTGCGCGAGCGCCACAAGCACCGCGGCCCCGGCAAGAAACTGGTGACGCTGGAACACGCGCGCGGCAACCGCTTCACCTGCGACTGGGCCAGCTACGACCCGCCGCAACCGGTGCAGCCCGGCATCACCGTGTTCGACGACTACCCGCTGGCCGAGCTGCGCGAAACCATCGACTGGACGCCGTTCTTCCAGGCCTGGGAACTGGCCGGCCACTACCCGGCCATCCTCACCGACGCCGTGGTCGGCGCGCAGGCCAGCGAGCTGTTCGCCGACGCGCAGGCGATGCTGGACAAGATCGTGGGCGAGAAGTGGCTGAAGGCCCGCGCGGTGATCGGCTTCTGGCCGGCTGCCAACCTCATGGACGACGTGGAGATATACACCGACGACACCCGCACCCAGCCGCTGGCCAGGCTGCACCACCTGCGCCAGCAGGCCGACAAGCCGGTGGAACGCCCCAACCTGTGCCTGGCCGATTTCATCGCGCCGAAGGCGTTCGGCAAGCCCGACTGGATCGGCGGCTTCGCCGTTACCGCGGGCCTCGGCATCGAGCCGCACCTCGACCGCTTCCATGCCGAGCATGACGACTATTCCGCCATCATCCTCAAAGCCCTGGCCGATCGCTTCGCCGAGGCCTTCGCCGAACGCATGCACCAGCGCGTGCGCAAGGAGTTCTGGGGTTTCGTGCCCGACGAAAAACTGGACAACGAGGCGCTGATCGCCGAGCAGTACCAGGGCGTGCGCCCCGCCCCCGGCTACCCCGCCTGCCCCGACCACACCGAGAAGGCGACGCTGTTCAAGCTGCTCGACGCCACCCGCAACGCCGGTATCGAACTTACCGAAGGCTTTTCGATGTACCCGGCGGCGGCTGTCTCCGGCTGGTACTTCTCGCACCCCGGCAGCCAGTACTTCGTGGTCGGCCGGCTCGGTCGCGACCAGGTCGCCGACTACGCCCGCCGCAAGGACTGGACGCTTGCCGAAGCGGAACGCTGGCTCGCCGCCAACCTCGACTACGACCCGGACTAGCCGCACAGCGCCCGCATGGGCGCCATGCCATCACGCGGTAGCGTCGCCGGTGGCGCTGTTCTTGCGGTGGCGCAGGTGCACCACCAGGTTGTAGACCGAGACGAACACCGGGAAGAAGTTCGAGATGATGCCTACCGAGTCGTTCTTGCCGACCACGAAATACGCCAGCAACAGCGCGCTGCCGAACACCGACAGCCACCAGAACGCCAGCGGCATCACCACCCGCTTGTACTTGCGCGTGTAGTAGAGCTGCACGAACCAGCGGCTGGTGAACAGCAAGGTTCCGGTAAAACCAACCATCTTCCACGGCGTCAGCTCGAACTGCTGCAGGGCACGCAGAATATCGGCCAGGTAATCGTTGATGAATTCCATGGTGGTGCGCTTTGACGTGAGGTTGGGAGGACGCAAGTCTAGCAACCTGCGCCGCCGGCCTCGCGCGCTCCGGTCCGTACCGGGCATTGACCCACCCGGCGACTGCCCCTAGAATGCCGCGTTCTCGACGGGGCGATTAGCTCAGCGGTAGAGCACTGCCTTCACACGGCAGGTGTCGCAAGTTCGATCCTTGCATCGCCCACCAATAGATTCAACGATTTAGGCCACCTCAACGGGTGGCCTTTTTCGTGCAAGTGAAAAAATACGTGGAAAAGATTTTCCGGACGGTGGACGAGGCGAACGGCGCGCGCCTAGCATGCCGCTTCCTCGGATCGCTCGACGGGTGGACAGGCCATGAGAGGCGGCGACCTTGATGCCTATCGCAACGACGACCTGATTGTCGGTGTGCGGTGGCTTGGCACACTCGACACAGTATCGCGCCCCGAGTGCAGGATCAGGGATGGGCTGATTTACTCCAAGGCCCCGAGCCATGCGCCGATCAATCATGAAGTTCCGTGGCTTGGCGGTCCCGGGCACATCCATGCGCGCTGTCGGTGCATGGGGCTGCCCGTCATGCGCACGTGGCGAGAGGTAAGTATCCCCCGGCAAAGCCGGGGGCTTTAGTTGTGTGAGCCGCTCAAAGCGGCTTGGGCGGGGTCGCTAACGC
>NZ_JBYTEM010000024.1:0-48523 GCF_058789735.1 Rhodanobacter sp. FW106-PBR-R2A-1-15
CTGGTCCCTCCACCCCGGCAAGCTCTTTCTCGCTTGCCGGGACCAAACATACAAGCGCACCCTGTGCGCGATGCTCTTGGCTCCGTCCAACATCAGAGCATCGCGCACGACCGAAGGAAGTCCCTTGTGGACAGGGTGCGCTCCTACGCGTGCAGTACGGGGCTCAGCCTGCCCGCCGCGCGGCCTTGGCGTCGTCCGAGCGCAGCATTTCGATCTGCGCCAGGTAGCTCTGGTCGAGGCCGGTGACGTACTCGCCGGAGAAGCACGAAGCGTCGAACTGCTTCAGTTCCTCGTTGCCGTCCTGCACCGCCCAGATCAGGTCCTTCAGGTCCTGGTAGATCAACCAGTCGGCGCCGATCGCCTGCTCGACCTCCTTCTCGGTGCGCCCGGCGGCGACCAGTTCCGAAGCCGACGGCATGTCGATGCCGTACACGTTCGGGTAGCGCACCGGCGGCGCGGCGGAGGCGAAGTAGACGTTCTTCGCGCCGGCGTCGCGGGCCATCTGGATGATCTGTTTCGAGGTGGTGCCGCGCACGATCGAGTCGTCCACCAGCAGCACGTTCTTCTTGCGGAACTCCAGGTCGATCGCGTTGAGCTTGCGGCGCACCGATTTCACCCGCTCGCCCTGCCCCGGCATGATGAAGGTGCGGCCGATGTAGCGGTTCTTGACGAAGCCCTCGCGGAACGGCACGCCGAGCGCACCGGCCAGCGCGCTGGCGGCAGTGCGCGCGGTGTCGGGGATCGGGATCACCGCGTCGATGCCGTGGTCGGGCCGTTCGCGCAGGATCTTCTCGGCCAGCTTCTCGCCCATGCGCAGGCGCGCCTTGTACACCGAGACGTCCTCGATCATCGAGTCGGGCCGGGCCAAGTACACGTATTCGAAGATGCACGGCGTGTGCGGCGCGCCCTCGGCGCAGCGGCGGGTGTACAGCTGACCGGCATCGGTGATGATCACCGCCTCGCCCGGCGCCACGTCGCGGATACGCTTGAAGCCGAGGATGTCCAGCGCCACCGACTCCGACGCCACCGCGTACTCGCGGCCCTCGCCGCTGATCCGCTCACCCAGCACCAGCGGGCGGATGCCGTTCGGATCGCGGAACGCGATCAGGCCGTAGCCCAGCAGCAGGGCGATGCAGGCGTAGCCGCCGCGGGCGCGCGCGTGCACGCCGGCCACTGCCTTGAAGATGTGGTCCGGGGTCAGCTCCATCCGGTCCTGGATCTGCAACTCGTGCGCCAGCACGTTCAGCAGCACCTCGGAATCGGAATCGGTGTTGATGTGGCGGCGGTCGTCCTGGAACATCTCGCGGCGCAGCGCGTCGGTGTTGACCAGGTTGCCGTTGTGCGCGAACGCGATGCCGTACGGCGAGTTGACGTAGAACGGCTGGGCCTCGGCCGAGCCTTCCGAGCCGGCGGTGGGGTAGCGGCAGTGGCCGATGCCGATGCGCCCGCGCAGGCCGCTCATCGCGCTCTGCCCGAACACGTCGCGCACCAGTCCGTTGCCCTTGTGCAGGCGCAGCCGCGCGCCATCCACCGTGGCGATCCCGGCCGCGTCCTGGCCGCGGTGCTGCAGCACCGTCAGGCCGTCATAGAGCGCCGATGCCACTTCGGTGGTACCGACAATGCCGATGATTCCGCACATGGTTTGTTGCCTGCTTCAAAGGATGGTTCAGAAAGTCCGGGGTGGACCGGCCGTGCCGGCCGCCGCCGGTGACGCCGGATACCGCACGCTCGCGGCCGGCGCGGGCGCCTTGCCCGATATGGGGTCCGGCCGCGCCGCCGGCAAGCCGGACCACCGGCCGAGCGTCGCCGGCGGGTGGAGATATTCGCGCACGCCCGGCGGCACCTGCTGGCCCAGCCAGGCCGCCATGTGCTGAAAGTGCGGCAACAGCACTGACTGCCGCCACCACGGATCGCGCGTGAACGCGGTGAAACCGACCAGGAACACCAGCAGGGTCACCAGCAACACGCCGCGCGCAAAGCCGAACAGCATGCCCAGCAGCCGATCGGTGCCGGACAGCCCGGTGCCCTCGATCAGCCTGCCGATCACGAAACGCAGCAGCGCACCGAGTATCAGCACGGCGACGAAGCAGAGCCCATAGCCCACGATGATCCGCGCCGACGACAGCTCGATCACATGCTCCAGCCGTGCCGCCGCGGCGGGGCCGAGCATCCACGCCACCCAGAACGCGGCAATCCAGATCGCCAGCGCCAGCACCTCGGAGACCAGGCCGCGCCATAGGCCGACGAAGACCGACAGGGCCAGCACGCCAAGGATGATGTCGTCGGTCCAGTTCATCCGTTCATCCGCGCGGGTTCCGTACCGACGCCAGCGCGCTCAGGGTACCGGCACGACGTTGCCGTCGATGCCCAGCTTCGCCTTGATCTGGTCGTGCACGCGCTGCGCATCGGCGCGCTGGGTCTGCGGGCCGGCCCGCACGCGCCACAACCGCCGGCCGCCGGATTGCACCGAATCGACGAAGCCGTCGAAACCGTTCGCACGCAGCTTGTCGCGCAGCGCGTTCGCATCGGCCTGGTCGCTCATCGCCGCCAGCTGCACCGCCCAGCCGCCGGCCTTGGCAGTGCCCGTGGCCGCAGTCGCGGGCGCCGCCGCGGCGCTTTCGCGGCTGGCGTCCTGTTCGAGCCGGGCCGGCACGCCGGGGATCGACTGGGTGATCTTCAAGCGCGCAGCCTCGGCCGCGGCGCGCGTCTCGAACGGCCCGGCGGTGACCAGGGTGCGCGGCTGGCCGGCCTGGGTGATGGCGTGGCCGCTGACCGGATAGCCCAGCGCCCGCACCCGACGTTCCAGGCTGGCGGCGCCGGCCGCACTGGCGTAGGCGCTGAGATTGAGCGTGTAGTTGCCGCGCGCCGCAGCCAGTGCGGGCGCAGCTGCCATCGGCGCCGCAGCCACCGGCCGGGACGGCGGCACGACCGCCACGGTCTGCGGCTTCTTCGCCGGCGCCGTGGCGGTGTTCGCCCTGGTCGGCGACGGGGTGGTCTGCTGCGGAATCACCGGCTGGCTGGGCGAAGTACCCGAACCGATGGTCACCGTGGTCGGTTGCGGCGGCTTGCCCGCCTCGGGGTCGGTTTCGACGTCGCGCGGGCGGCTGGAGCCGATGTTCACCGTGGCCAGCCGGTCGCTCGAGGCCGGCGGTGCCGACGGCGACGGCGCGCTAGCGGCGCTCGCGGCGGCCGCCGCGGCGCCCGGCGCCAGGCTCATGGTGCGCGTCTGCAGGTCACGGTCCGGCGCTGGCGGGATCGCCAGACTGACCGCCTGGTCGCCGCCCGGCGCCGGCGGGGTACTGGAAAAGAACATGGGCACGAACAGAACCGCCAGCGCAATCAGGACGGCGGCTCCCAGCAGGCGTGTTTTCAAGTTTTCGCTCCAGGGCGGCAAACGCGGTGCACAACAGCGCAATTATACCTGCCCGCGCCGGACGCCATGGCTCACCCTCAGCCGATGCGTTCAGCGAGCACCACGCTGGCCACGAAGAACGAGCCGAACGCGAGGATGCGTTCGTTCGGCTGTGCGACGGCGCGGGCCGCCGCCAGCGCGGCGGTCACGTCAGCATGCGCGTCGTACGGCGCCTGCGGCAGCACCTGCCGCAGCACCGCGGCCAGCGCGGCCACCGGCATGCCGCGCGGGGTGGCCTGGTCCAGCCCGGCCAGGTGCCAGTGGCCAATGTGCGGGCCGAGCGCACCGATCACCCCGGCCACGTCCTTGTCCGCCAACGCGCCGTACACCGCATGCACCCGCGTCGGCGCCTGCAGATCCAGCCATTCGGCCAGCGCGCGGGCGGCCTGCGGATTGTGGCCCACATCCACGATCACCGGCGGCTCGCCGCCGATCGACTGCAACCGCGCCGGCACCCGTACCTCGTGCAGGCCCGCGCTGACCGCCGCGAAAAAACTGCTCGGCGTGAACGCCTCCAGGTCAAGCGCGTGCAACGCGGCGATCGCCGCTGCCGCATTCGCGTACTGCACCGGCGCCGCCAATGCCGGGTCGGGCAGCTCCATCGCGCTGCCGTCGCGGTGGCGCCAGCGCCAGCCGTCCTGGTGCCGCTCGATGCTGAAATCGATGCCGGCCCGCTCGACCCGCGCGCCGCGCTCGGCCAGCGCGTCGAGCAGCCCGGCCGGCGGGTCCAGCTCGCCCACGATCGCCGGCCGTCCGGCACGCGCGATGCCGGCCTTCTCGCGTCCGATGCTGTCGCGGTCCGGGCCAAGCCATTCCATGTGGTCCAGGTCCACCGTGGTGATCACCGCCACGTCGGCGTCGATGATGTTGACCGCATCCAGCCGCCCGCCCAGGCCGACTTCCAGCACCGCCACGTCCAGCGCGGCACGGGCGAACAGGTCCAGCGCGGCCAGCGCGCCGAATTCGAAATAGGTCAACGGCATGCTGCCGCGTGACGCCTCGATCCGCTCGAAAGAGGCGATCAGCGCAGCGTCATCGGCATCGACGCCGCCAATGCGCACGCGCTCGTTGTATTCCAGCAGGTGCGGCGAGGTGAATGCGCCCACGCGCAGGTCGGCGGCACGCAGCATCGCCTCCAGCAATGCCACGGTAGAACCCTTGCCGTTGGTGCCGCCGACCGTGATCACCCGTTTCGCCGGCGCCGGCGCGCCCATCCGTCGCCAAACCTCGCGAACCCGGTCCAGTCCCAGCTCGATGCTGTGGACGTTGACGCGTTCCTGGTACGCCAGCCATTCGGCTAGAGTGCGACTCATGCAGTGACTTCATGCAAAAGGGAAGCACAAAGTTTAAAGCATCACCCGAACAAACGAACGAATGAACGTCCCTCGCACTGCCCATTGCGAGCACGGCGTCACAAACGCAGCCGACGCAGCCGCAGTGCATTGCTCACCACCGACACCGAGCTCAGGCTCATCGCCAGCGCGGCAATCACCGGCGACAGCGTGATGCCGAACCACGGGTACAGCACGCCGGCGGCCAGCGGCACGCCGACCGCGTTGTAGATGAAGGCGAAGAACAGGTTCTGGTGGATGTTGCGCACGGTACCCTGCGACAGCTTGCGCGCACGCACGATTGCGCCCAGCTCGCCCTTCACCAGGGTGACCTGCGCACTTTCCATCGCCACGTCGGTGCCACTGCCCATCGCGATGCCGATGTCTGCAGCGGCCAGCGCCGGCGCGTCGTTGATGCCGTCGCCAGCCATCGCCACGCGATGGCCTTCGCTGCGCAGCGCGCCCACCACTGCTGCCTTGTCGGCCGGCGAGACGTCCGCGTGCACCTCGTCGATGCCCAGCGTGCGCGCCACCGCCTGCGCGGTGGTGGCATTGTCGCCGGTGAGCATCACGATGCGCAGGCCGGCCGCATGCAACGCGGCGATCGCGGCAGGGGTGCCCGGCTTGATCCGGTCGGCTACCGCCAGCAAGGCGACGAGCGCACCGTCGACGGCCAGGAACATCACCGTGGCGCCCTGCCCGCGCAGCTGTTCGGCGCGGGCGTCGGCGTTCGCGCCGATCGCCACGCCCAACTCGGCCATCAGCTTCGCGTTGCCCAGCGCCACCCGGCTGCCATCCACGCTGGCGCCGACGCCACGGCCGGTGAGCGAGCGGAAATCCGTTGCCGCCAGCGTCGGCACGCCTTCGGCGTCTGCTGCGACGACGATCGCGCGCGCCAGCGGGTGCTCGCTCGGCCGCTCCAGCGCGGCGGCCAGCGCCAGCAGCCGTTCGCGCGGCTGGCCGCCCAGGATCACCAGTTCGGTCAGCGCCGGCTTGCCCTCGGTCAGCGTGCCGGTCTTGTCCACCACCAGGGTGTCGATGTTGCGCAGCGATTCGATTGCGCCGGCGTCCTTGAACAGCACGCCGTGCTGTGCGCCGCGGCCGCTGGCGACCATGATCGAGATCGGCGTGGCCAGGCCCAGCGCGCACGGACAGGCGATGATCAGCACCGATACCGCGGCGATCAGCGCGTGCGTCAGGCGCGGCTCCGGCCCCACCGTCGCCCACACGGCGAACGCCGCCACGGCCACCGCCACCACCGCCGGCACGAACCACGCCGCCACCTGGTCGGCCACGCGCTGCAACGGCGCGCGGCTGCGCTGCGCCTGCGCCACCAGCGCCACGATCTGCGCCAGCATGGTCTCGCCGCCGACCTTCTGCGCGCACATGGTCAGCGCGCCATCCTGGTTCACCGTACCGCCAGTCACCGGATCATCTTTCGCCTTCGCCACCGGCATCGGCTCGCCGGTGAGCATCGACTCGTCGATGTGGCTCTCGCCTTCCAGCACCACGCCGTCCACTGGCACCTTCTCGCCGGGGCGCACGCGCAGCACGTCGCCGGCTTGCACTTCCTCCAGTGCCACGTCAGCCTCGCCGCCGTCGGCGGCAATGCGTCGGGCGGTCTTCGGCGCCAGTCCCAGCAGCGCCTTCAGCGCCGCGCCGGTACGGCGGCGCGCGCGCAGTTCCAGGAAATCGCCCAGCATGACCAGGGTGACGATCACCGCCGCCGACTCGAAGTACACCGCGACGCGGCCCTGCGCGTCGCGGAAGCCGTCCGGGAACACCCCCGGCAACAGGAACGCCACCGCGCTGTACAGCCATGCCACGCCGGTGCCCAGCGCGATCAGCGTGTACATGTTCGGACGCCAGGGTTTCAGCGAGCGCCAGCCGCGCACGAAGAACGGCGCGCCGCCCCACAACACCACCACGCTGGCCAGCAGCGCCTCGGTCCAGGCCGCCACGCCGTCCCACGGCGCGGGCAGGTGCCGGCCGAACAGGTGCGGCCCCATCGCCACCAGCAAGGTCGGCACGGTCAATACCACCAGCCACCAGAAGCGCCGAGTCATCGACGCCAGCTCGCCGCCGTCGTCTTCGTCCAGTGTCGGCATCAGCGGTTCCAGTGCCATGCCGCAGATCGGGCAATGGCCAGGGCCGACCTGCCGGATCTCGGGGTGCATCGGGCAGGTATAGATGGTGCCGGCCGGCACCGGCGGCGCGGGCTGGCGTTCGCCGAGGTAGGTCGGCGGATCAGCCACGAACTTCTCGCGGCAACGCGCGGAACAGAAGTGGTAGCTCCGGCCGTCATGGTCGGCGTGGTATTTCGCCGTTTGCGGATCCACCGTCATGCCGCAGACCGGGTCCTTCACGGCGTGCGCATGCCCGTGATCGGCGTGATCGTGGTGGGCATGATCGTGATGGGCATGGTCGTGATGGACGTGATCGTGGTTCGCGTGGTCATCCGCCGCCGGCTTGCCACCGCAACAGCCCCCTGCAGGCTTCTGCCCGGCGGCGATGTAAGTCGCCGGCGACGCATCGAACTTCGCCTTGCAACCTGCGCTGCAGAAATGGAACGTCTGCCCGTCGTGCGTGCTGAGGTGCTTCGCCGTCGCCGGGTCCACCGTCATCCCGCATACCGGATCGATCGCCGCGCCGGCCGCCGGCTTGTCGCCGCTCGCGCAGCAGGAAGCTTGCCCGCTCATGACTTCACCTCCTCGTCGCCCAAGGCACGCAGGATCGGACATTGCTCCGGCTTGCCATGTCCCGGGCACGCTGTCACCAGCTGCGCCAGTCCGTCGCGCACGCGCTGCAGTTCGGCGATGCGCTGCTCGATCGCCACCAGCCGCTGCTGCGCGCGTTGTTTCACCGCCTTCACCCCGTGCTGGCGATCGGCCGACAAGGCCAGCAGCTCGCGGATCTCCTCCAGCGTGAAGCCCAGATCCTTGGCGCGACGGATGAAGCGCAACTGCACGACCGCGCCCTCGCCGTAGCTGCGATAACCGGACGCCCGCCGCTGCGGCTCCGGCAGCAGTCCCTCGCGCTCGTAGAAGCGGATGGTGTCGATCGCCACGCCGACGCGCTTGGCGACGGCACCGATGGTCAGGGGGGAGGTTTGCGTATTCATGGAGAGAGAGTCTACACCATTGATCAAGGTCCAGAGTCAAGCCCTGACCTCCCTTTCGCCGCGGCATTTGCGACAACCCCCCTGTTCCATTCAGATCCGCAACAGCATCGCTATGAGCAAGTTGAAGAAAGCCAACACGAACGCAGCGCTTGAACCCCTCTCCCTCCGGGAGAGGGGTAGGGGCGAGGGTGAGGGTGCGAGCGAAGCGCAGACTCCCCGCGACCCCGAACCCTCATCCGGCGCTTCGCGCCACCTTCTCCCGGAGGGAGAAGGGAAAAGCGCGGCAGGCACGTGGCCGCTGACTACCGTCGGAGAGTTGTTCGAAATAGGTGCCGGAAAGTCAGTCACGCCTTCAGCGCGCGCTGGTGAACGAAGCCACCCGTTTCTACGAACCTCAAATATCTACTGGGGACAGGTGGATGTCTCCCAAGTCAGCACGATGCATTTCACCGACCAAGAAATAGAAGCCAAGGCGCTGCGGCCAGGCGATCTTCTGGTCTGCGAAGGTGGCGATATCGGGCGTGCTGCCATATGGAACGGGGAACTGAAACTGTGCAGTTTCCAAAATCATCTCCACCGCTTGCGGCCCAAAGACGACAACGTCGCGCCGCGTTTCATCATGTACTACCTGCAAGCGGGGTTTACCCAACTCAATATTTATGAAGGTGCGGGCAACAAGACGACCATCCCGAATCTCTCCCGCAGCCGTCTTGCTACGTTGCAGGTGCCGCTACCACCCAAACCCGAGCAGCAAAAAATCGCCGCCATCCTGTGGAAGCTACAACGTGCCATCGCCACCCAGTATCGCCTGATCGCCGTCACCCGCGATCTCAAGCAATCCGCCATGCAGCGCCTCTTCACCCACGGCCTGCGCGGCGAACCGTTGAAGGAAACCGAAATCGGCGCAATTCCAGGAAGCTGGAAAGTCGCTTCATTAGGTGAGTTCGGCCGCATCGGGAACGGTTCGACACCCAAGAAAACCACACCAGACTATTGGCGCAATCCGACCGCTCCTTGGTTGACGAGTGCCAAGGTGCACGATGGAATCATCCGCTCCGCTGACCAGTTCGTCAGCGACACTGCAGTCAAGGAATGCCATCTGCCCATCGTCCCTGCCGGCAGCCTGTTGATCGCCATCACCGGGCAAGGAAAAACCCTCGGCAATTCTGCACTGGTCGAATTTGACACCACAATCAGTCAACACCTGGCTTACGTCCGGTTTGATCACAAAGATGTCGTTCCTGCCTTCGTTTATCAATTCATGCGGAGCCGATACAAAGAACTGCAAGAGATTGGCCGCGCGGGTGGCGGAGTTCCGTCGGCTGCTGGCGGAAGCGAAGGCGCACTACCTGGCACCCCTGGATGGCGGCAAGGACAAGCAGCTCGAAACGATGCTTTACGACGTATTCCTCGCACCGGAGGCACGCCAGGAATTCATCGACAGCTATCGGCAGATCGAAAGCCTGTACGAAATCCTCTCGCCCTCGCCGGAGTTGCGCGAACACGTCGAGGACTTCCGCCAACTGGCCGACCTGTACCTGATGATGCGCAACGCCTACAGCAGCCCGAGCCGCTTCTACGAAGACGTTGCGCACAAGACCGAGCAGATGGTGCGCGAGATGGCCAGCAGCTACGCACCGGTGGCCACCGGCAAAACCGTCGAATTCGACCTCAAGACCCTGCAGGCCCTGCGCTCGGAGGGCGACGACAACGCCACCGTGATCAACCTGGTGCGAGCCATCGAAACCGAGGCCGAGGAACAGACGGAGCAGCAACCCGTGCTGGTCGACATTGCCCAGCGCGCTACCGCCATCCTCGATGCGCTGGAGCAGCGCACGATACACACGCAGCAGGCCATCGAGCAGCTTTCGCAACTGGTCGGCGAACGTGAGCAGGCTGACGTGGAACGGGAGAAACTGGGACTGGATCCATCCACGTTCGCCATTTACTGGCACCTGCACGGCGATGGCATCAAGGACGCGCTGCCCGTGGCGCACGAGATCATGGCGGCGGCCGGCAAATACCCCAACCACCGCGAGAACGACGACGAGCGACGCCAGCTCAAGTCCGAGATTTACCGCAGCCTGGTGACCCGCGGCGTCGATGGCGCGCAAATGGTGCGCCTCGGCGAGGCCGTGCTGCGCATACTGCGTGACTGAGACCGTCATGCCCGTCGATGCCTTGCGCCAGCGCGTCAAACAATGGGCCGTCACGCTCAAGGTGAGACCCATGCAGATCAGGGTTCAGCGCATGACCCGCAAATGGGCTTCGTGCTCACCGGCGGGTCGCGTCACCTTCAGCCGCGACCTGTGCGGCAAGCCGGCGGCGTTTCAGGATTGCGTGATCGTCCACGAGTTGCTGCACCTGCGCATCCGCAACCACGGCAAGCTGTTTACCGCAACGCTCAGGGCCTACCTGCCCGGCAATCCATGGACCGAACGGATCTAGCCGATGGATTTCAACGCCCAGTGCCGATGGCGGCCGCTTGATGGCCATGCGGGGCGCCTGGAGACTTTGAGTAGACTCTCGGCGGCGAATAAACCCACCTACCGCGCCAACTGACTAAAACGACCCATCCTCCGCGGCCACGAAGCCGCCGGTCTGGCGCTGCCACAGCCGCGCGTACAGGCCACCGTGCGCGATCAGCTCGGCGTGCGTGCCGGTTTCCACGATGCGGCCCTTGTCCAGCACCACCAGGCGATCCATCCGCGCGATGGTGGACAGGCGATGCGCGATGGCGATCACCGTCTTGCCCTGCATTAGCAGGTCGAGGCTTTCCTGGATCGCCGCCTCGGCTTCGGAATCGAGCGCGCTGGTGGCTTCGTCCAGCACCAGGATCGGCGCGTCCTTGAGCAGCACACGGGCGATCGCGATGCGCTGGCGCTGGCCGCCGCTGAGTTTTACACCGCGTTCGCCGACCAGCGCGTCGTAGCCACGACGGCCCTCGCCGTCGCTGAGGTTCGGGATGAATTCGTCGGCGCGCGCCTTGCGCACGGCCTCGATCACCTGCGCCCCGTTGGCATCCGGACGTCCATACAGAATGTTGTCGCGGATCGAACGGTGCAGCAGCGAGGTGTCCTGGGTGACCACGCCGATCTGCGAGCGCAGGCTTTCCTGGGTGACGCCGGCGATGTCCTGGCCGTCGATGGTGATGCGTCCGCCCTCGAGGTCGTACAGCCGCAGCAGCACGTTGACCAGGGTGGACTTGCCCGCACCGGACGGGCCGACCAGGCCGATCTTCTCCCCCGCGCGCACCGCCAGTTCCAGACCCGCGATCACCCCACCCTGCTTGCCGTAGTGGAAGTGGATGTCGTGGAAGTGCACCACGCCGTTGGTGACCTCCAGCGGCATCGCGCCCTTGCGGTCCTGCACCGCACGCGGCCGCGAGATGGTGGTGATGCCGTCCTGCACCGTGCCCACGTTCTCGAAGATGCCGTTGACCACCCACATGATCCAGCCGGACATGTTGTTGATGCGGATCACCAGCCCAGTCGACAGCGCAATCGCGCCCACCGTCACCCGGCCCTCGCTCCACAGCCACAGCGCCAGCGCCGAGGTGCCGACGATCAGGAAGCCGTTGAGCGTGGTGATGCTGGCGTCCAGTGCGGTGGTGACGCGGGTCATGCGGCGCAGCTTGTCGGTCTGCTCGGCCATCGCGTCGGCCACATACGCTTCCTCGCGCCGGGTGTGCGCGAACAGCTTCAGCGTGAGCACGTTGCTGTAGCCGTCGACGATGCGCCCCATCAATTTCGAGCGCGCCTCCGAGGCCAGCCACGAGCGCTGCTTGATGCGCGGAATGAAGAACGCCAGCAGGCCGACATAGGCGAACACCCAGGCGAACAGCGGCGCGGCCAGCCACAGGTCCGCCTGCGCGAACAGCACGATCGCGCTGCCGGTGTAGATGGTGACATACCAGATCGCGTCGACGATCTGCACCGCCGACTCGCGCAGCGCGCCGCCGGTCTGCATGATGCGGTTGGCGATGCGCCCGGCGTAGTCGTTCTGGAAGAAACCCAGGCTCTGGCGGACCACGTAGCGGTGGTTCTGCCAGCGGATGCGGTTGGTCAGGCTGGGCACGATCGCCTGGTTCACCAGCAGGTCGTGCGCGCCGATCGCCAGCGGCCGCACGATCAGCGCCACGAAACCCATCCACAACAGCTCATTGCCGTGCTGCCGGAAGAAATCCGCCGCCGGCGCGCCCTTGGCCATGTCCACGATGCGACCGATGAAGCCGAACAGCGAGACCTCGACGATCGCCACCACGAAGCCCACCGCGATCGCCACCGCGAACACCGGCCACACCTGGCGCAGGTAGAACGCGTAGAAGCGCCACACCGATGTCGGCGGCATGCCGTCGGCGGGTTCCTTGAACGCGTCGATCAGCGATTCGAACCAGCGGAAGATCATGGGCATTCCGGGCCTGCGGGCTCTCCATTGTGCGTAAAGCCCGCACGATACGTGTGACGATGCGGCGCTTTCGTGATCGGCGCGAGACCTGCCACCGCCGAGGGCGGAGCCGCCGCTCCGGGCAGCCCGCCGCGAAGGGCACGACACCGAGCCTGAACGCCAGCCGCAGGTTCCGCTGTTCCTCCGTCCCGGCACGATTGACCGCCTGCGGTGGCGCTCCGATCATGGACGGATGCCCAACCTGCTCCGTTTCCTCCTGCTCCTGTTGTTGACGCTTGGCAGTGCCGCGTCGCCTGCCCAGGACAACGACCAGTCGCCGCCGACCACCGCGCCGGCAGCGACCCCTGCGCCGACACTGGACCAGCTTGGCAGCCAGCTCGACACGGTCAAAGCCGCGCTGAAGGACAACAAGTCCGACACGCCGCTGGCCGACCTACGCAACACCGCACTCGGCGTGCAGGACCAGGCGCGCCAGCTGGCCACCAACCTGGCGCCGCAGATGACCGCGCTGCAGGCGCAGCTGGCCGTGCTGGGGCCCGTGCCGGCGAAGGGTGCGCCGGCCGAGGCGCCGGAAGTCGCCACGCAGCGCCGCAAGCTGGACAAGGCGCAGGCCGACCTGGACGCACAGATCAAGCAAGCGCAGTTGCTCGGCCAGAACGCGACGCAACTGGCGGCGCAGATCAACGGCCTGCGCAACGACGAGTTCCAGGCGCGGCTGGCCTCGCGCACGGCCACCCCGTTCAGCCGCACGTTCTGGGCCGATCCGGTGCGGGCGTTTCCGGACGATATGGTGCGGTTCAAACGCCTCGGCGCACGCTTCGCCGGCGCCATGGCGCAGGCATGGCAGCCGCCAAACCGGCAGCCGTTGATGTGGTGCCTGGTCACCGCCGTGCTACTGCTGGTCGGCGGCCGCCGACTGCTGGAATGGCTGTTGCTGCTGCTGGCCGCGCGCCACGTGCCGGACGGCCACCTGCGACGCAGCGCGATGGCCACCGCCGTGGCGCTGAGCGCCGTCCTGACCACCGGGCTGGCCGCGCAACTGGCCTACCAGGGGCTGAACTGGAACGGCATTCTCGACAACGACCTCGCCGCGCTGGCCACCAGTGTGGTCGGGCTGGTGTACTTCGCCGCCTACGTCACCGGGCTGGGCCGGGCGCTGTTGTCGGTGCGGCGGCCGTCGTGGCGCCTGCCGGCGTTGTCGGACCTGGCGGCGCAGCGGCTGCACTTGTTCCCCTGGCTGCTGGCCGCGGCGGCGCTGCTGTTCGGCCTGCTCGACCGCACCAGCCGCGCGATCGGCACCAGCCTGCCGGCCTCGGTGGCTACGCGCGGCCTGTTCGCGCTGGTCATCAGCGGCCTGATCGGCCTGGCCCTGCTGCGCCTGCGCCGCGCCCGCCGGGCAGCCGCCGCTGAAGGCGCCGAGCCGGAACACCGACCGCTATGGATCGGCCTCCTCAGCGCCGCCGCCGCGCTCGGTGTGGCCGTCAGCTGGCTGGGCGTGGCCACCGGTTTCATCGCGCTGGCGTTCTTCGTCGCCGTGCAGATGCTGTGGGTCGGCGTGATCGTGGCCACGGTCTACTTGCTGATCCAGCTGCTCACCGACCTGATCGACACCTTGCTGTTGCCGCACGGGCGCAGCGGCCGGCGGCTGCAGGCCACCTTCGAACTGGCGCCGCACACGCTGGAGCAGACCGCCGTTCTGCTCACCGGCATCGGCCGCGTGGGGCTGGTGCTGCTGGCGCTGGCCACCGTGCTGACCCCGTTCGGCGCTGGCCCGAAAGACCTGCTGGCCAGCGCCGAGCAGACCCTGGGCAGCGTCAAGCTCGGCGAACTGGCGATCAACCCGGGCACCATCTTCGGCGGCGTGCTGGTGCTGGTCGTCGGGATGTTCGTGCTGCGCATGCTCAAGCGCTGGCTGGCCGAGCAGCTGCTGCCGAAGTCCACGATGGAAAAGGGCATGCAGGACTCCATCGTCACCCTGCTCGGCTACGTCGGCGGGCTGCTGGTGGCGGTGCTGACGCTGGCGGCGCTGCACGTGGACCTGAAGAGCATCACCTGGATCGTCAGCGCACTGTCGGTGGGTATCGGCTTCGGCCTGCAGGCGATCGTGCAGAACTTCATCTCCGGCCTGATCCTGCTGGTCGAACGGCCGGTGAAGGTGGGCGACTGGGTCAGCCTGTCGAGCGACGTCGAGGGCGACATCCGGCGCATCAACGTGCGCGCCACCGAGATCCAGATGGGTGACCGCTCCACTGTGATCGTACCGAACTCGCAGCTGATCACGCAGAACGTGCGCAACGTGACCCTGGCCAACGCGCAGGGCCGCGTGCAGATCAAGCTGCCGATGCCGCTGGACACCGACGCCGGCAAGGTGCGCGAGCTGGTGCTGGGCATCCTGCGTGCGCACCACGGCACGCTGGCTGCGCCGGCGCCGTACGTGCAGCTGGAAAGTGTCGCCACTGGCGTGATGACGTTCAACTGCGTCGCCTACGTCAGCGGTCCGCGCGAGGCCGGCAGCGTGAAGAGCGAGCTGCTGTTCGAAATCCTCGAACGCCTGCGTCGCGAGCGGCTGCCGATGACCAGCCCGCAGAGCATGCTGGTGCGCACGCTGCCGCCGCTGCCCGAGGACGACGAGCACACCGGCTGAGCCGCTGCACGGAACGGCGACAACCGGCACGCTAGCCTGCGCGAAATTTCCGCCCACGGAGTCCCGCCTTGCCGGCGTCCCATTCCCACGGCAGCACCATCATGCCCTGCCTGCGCTATCGCGACGCGCATGCCGCCATCGAGTGGCTGTGCAAGGCGTTCGGTTTCGAAAAACAGGCGGTTTACGAGAGCGAGGACGGCAGCGTGGCACACGCCCAGCTCACCTTCGGCAGCGGCATGGTCATGCTCGGCGAAGTGCGCGACAACGCGTTCGGCCGGCACATCGCACAGCCCGACGAGATCGGCGGCCGCGAGACGCAGTGCGCCCGCGTGACCGTGGCCGACTGCAAGGCGCATTACCAGCGGGCGAAGGCGGCCGGCGCGGTGATCGTCGATGACTACGCCGAGAAGGACTACGGCGGTGCCGGCTACAGCTGCCACGACCCGGAAGGCCACCTGTGGTACTTCGGCAGCTACGACCCGTGGCAGCCCGGGTAACCCGTAAAACAAGAGGCCGGCTTGCGCCGGCCCCTCGTCAAGCGTGCAGCTGGAAGCTTTACGGTGTACAGGCCTTGCCATGCTCGGCGTGGTTGCCCTTGGCCTTGGCGTCGGCTTCGCTCATGTACTGGCCATGCTTGGTCTTGCCGTACCACTTGTCACCGGAGCAGTGGTAGACCTTGCTGCTGTCGTTGACCCAGACCATGCCCGGACCACCGCCCGGCGCGGCGTTGGCTGCCGGAGCCGGCATCGCGTGGGGCTTCATGGCGGCATTCGCCGCCGGCGCCGCCGGAGCAGCGGCGGTTGGGGTTGGGGTTGGGGTTGGGGTTGGGGTTGGGGTTGGGGTTGGGGTTGGGGTTGGGGTTGGGGTTGGGGTTGGGGCCGGAGCCGGAGCCGGAGCCGGCGCAGCTGCCGGCGCGGGCTTGGCCGCCGGTGCGCTGGCCGCCGCATACCACTCCTTCACGCCCTTGTGCCCCTTGCAGGCGCCGCGCTTGGTGGCGGTGCTGGTGTAGCTGCCGTCCTTGCATTGACCGGTCGAACCGGACGGGGCGGATGCCTGTTGTGCATAGACAGCCGGCATCGCCAGCAGACAGGCCAGGGCGATGGCGGCAAGACTCGAAGATTTCATGCAGATTCCCTCCAGGGTGGGTACGCGACGACGCTCCCAAGCACCCGCTACCGCGGCACTTGCGGCATGACTATGCAGCGGAATCATGACGACGCAAACGTGATGGCGGCGTGGCATTCATCCGGCAGTCGGCTGCCTCGAACGAACTTGCGAAAACGCGCCATGCGCCCGGGAAAGGGAATGGCTGTGCGGTGGGGCCGGTCGGCAGGACCGCGCAGCGGCGCCGTGGCTAAAACCGCTAGGGTGCGGCCGCGGCGAGCTTCAGTTGCGTGCCCGGCCGGGCGACCGCGTACATCTCCCACGCCATCTGCTTGAGCAGCCCCTGACGATCCTTGCCCTGCACGTACAGGTCGGAGTGGGTGCGCTCCGGCAGGAAGCGGAAGTCCGACTGCGCACCCAGCGCGTCCAGCACCGCCTTGAGCCGGTGCGCGGCGCCGTCGAGGTAGAACGTGTCGGCGGTGCCCACCACCACGTGGATCTTGCCGTCCAGGTCCGCCTTCAGCCGCGGCCAGTTGGCCTGCACGAGATGGGCGATGTCGTAGTGCTCGCGCCAGTACGCCACCACCGCGGGATCGACCGCGCCGGTGTCGCGGTCGAACATCGGCAGCGGGCGGCCGTCCGCGCCGCGCGGCGAGAACACCCACTCGAACGAGGCCATCTGGCCGCCGTACGCACCCAGCACGCGCTCGAGCTTGGCGAATGCCTCGTAGTTGGCGATTACCTTGCCCTTGTCGCGTACCAGCGGGTAGGCCGAACCGTCCGGCTTGCGGTACACGTTCGCGTGCGGTGCGTACAGGTCGACGCCGGTGAAGTCGTGGAAGTCGCTGGGGTCGGGCGAGGTGGACCAGGTGCCGCCGAACACCGTCGGGTAGCGCGTCTGCAGCCACAGTGTGGCCCAGCCACCGGAGGAGTGGCCCTGCAGGAAGCGGCCGCTCGGCTTCGCGTCCATGCGCCAGGTTTTTTCCAGCTGCGGGATCAGCTCGGTGGTGAGCGCCGTGCCCCACGGGCCGTTGTTCACCGAGTCGGCGAACTCGTGCGTGCCGGTGGGGCTGGATTCGTCCAGGAACACCCAGATCATCGCCGGCATCTGCCGCTCGGCCATCGCGCCATAGACCATCGCGGCGCTGCCGGCGAGCGATGCCGTGCTACCGCCGTAGCCGTGGGTGGAATACACCACCGGCCAAGTCTGCTTCGCGTGCGGGTCGTAGCCCGGTGGCAGTACCACCCAGCCGCGCATGTGGATCGGGCGGCCCCAGAACGCGCTCAGCGCGGGGCTGACGAAGTCCAGCGGCTGCACGGCGCGGCGCGCCTCGTCGAGGTGCTTGCGGGTGGTCTCGCTGAAGTAGCGCACCGGCAGGTCCCACGGCTCGCGCGCGGGCAGCACGCGGTCCAGGCTCAGCGCGGGAACCGCCGCGGCAGGCAGGCGCACCTTCAGCACTGGGCTGACCAGGTCGCCGGCGCCGCGGCCGCCGTAGTTGTAGTCGTGATTGACGTCGAGCACCGCCTGCACGAAGTAGTCGCCGGGCGGCAACTGCGACCAGCCGGCGGGAAACGCCTCCGCATCCGCGTCGACCTCTACCCCCTGACCCGGCTCCAGTCGGCGCACCTCGCGCGCGGCCACCGAAGCCTGTACGGCGCCGAACGGGTTGGCGTCCACTTCGTCGACCTTGCCGTCCTTCGCCGCGGCGCTGGCTGCCTTGGCGTCAACGGCGAACAGCAGCAGGCGACCGGAGACCGGCGCGTGCTGCGCGCCGCCCAGCTCGACCCGGAACGGGCTGTGCGCCAGCGGCGCGGCATCGCGTGCCAGCGCCGCGCCGGCGCACAGGCCGCACGCCAGCAGTACGACGACCATCCGATGCATTCCACGCATGATCCTTCCCCTTGACTGATGGCGGTAATGACCCGCCGCAGCCGCCAGCGGCCGCGGCGCGTGGACGATCTCAGTCGGCTTCCGATGGCAGCGCGACCGGCGCCAGGCGCAGGTCCTGGAAGTCGAAGCTGAAGTCGGTCAACGGCGAGATCGGCTGCATGCGCACCTCGGTGATGCGGCCGTCCATGTCGAGGCTGAAGCTGACGAAGGCATCGGCGTTGAGCGAGCGGTCGTCCCAGCGCACCACGAAGGTGTCGTGCTGCCACGGCGTCATCGTACCGACCAGTTGCGCGGTCTTCGAGAAGCGCAGGCGCAGCTTGCCGTTCTCCTGGCCGACGATGACGTCGCCGTACCACGGGTCGCGGTAGCTGCCGACGTACTTCGCCAGCGGCAGCGACGGCTTGCTGTGCTTGTCGCGCGCCGCCTCGTGCTTGGCGAAGCTGTCGTCGGCCTTCGCCTCGGCCTGCTTCACCGCCTTGGCGTAGGCGGCCACCCAGTCGGTCTTGTGCTCCGGGTTGAGGTAGGCATCGAGCACGCGGAAGGTGACCGCGTTGAACGCAGCGCCGGATTCGGCATTGGTCAGCACCACCACGCCAAGCTTCAGCTCCGGCACCATGGTCACCCGCGAGACCATGCCCGGCCAGCCGCCGGTGTGCCACACCAGCTTCTTGCCGCGGTAGTCGGTCAGAAACCAGCTTTCGCCGTAGCCAGAGAAGTTCGGCACCAGCGGCGCCAGTTCCGGAACCGGCGGCTTGCCGATGCGGATCGGCGTGAGCATGCTCCACATCTCGCGGTGGCTGGCCTCGGAGAACAGCCGCGCCGGCTTGCCGTCGGCGCCCTTCGCCGGCAGCTCGCTGCCGGCCAGCTGCACGTTCATCCACTTCGCCAGATCATGCACGCTGGAGTAGATGCCGCCCGCGCCGGGGTCGTTGAGCCAGGCCATCGGCGGCACCGGCTTCAGGTCCTTGAAGTCGAACTTGGCGTGGCCGGTGGCCACGTCCATGCCGGGCTTCAGGCCCGTCATGTCGACCAGCGACTCGTCCATGCCGACCGGCTTGAACAGGTGCTCGCGCAGGTAGTCGGCGTAGCTCTGGCCGGAAGCCTGCTCGATCACCAGCGTGGCCACCGCGAACAGGATGTTGTCGTAGGCATAGCCGGCACGGAAGCCGTTCCTGATCGGCACGTTGGCGAGGCGCTCGACCACCTCCTTCGTGCTGTACGAGGTCGGCGGCCAGTACAACAGGTCGCCCGCGCCGAGGCTGAGGCCGCTGCGGTGCGCCAGCAGGTCGCGGATGCGCATCTCGTGGGTGACGTACGGGTCGGACATGCGGAACCACGACAGGTGGTCGACCACCCGGTCGTCCATCTTCAGCTTGCCCGCGCCCGCCAGCTGCTGCAGCGCGGCGGCGGTGAACGCCTTGGTGTTGGAGGCGATCGCGAACAGCGTGTTCGCGTCCACCGGCGCCGGCTTGCCGAGCTCGCGCAGGCCGAAGCCCTGTTCCATGACGACGTGGCCGTCCTTGACGATCGCCACCGCGATGCCCGGCACGTCGAACGCCTTGCGCGCGCCGTCCACGTAGGCGCCGAAGTCCTGCAGCTGCGCCGGCAGCAGCGGCCGCGCCGTGTCGCCGGTGGAGACCGGCGGCGGCATGCGCGCGGCCGGGACCTGCGCCACGGCGGCGTTGGCGGACACGAGCAGCGCGCAGCACAACGCCAGGCACAGGGAGAGGGGTCGCTGGGACATCAGGGGCTCCGCGGGTGACAGTCGCGCCACTATCGCGGCAAACCCCAGGCAAGGCCAGCGCTGGAAGTCACGGCTCGACGCCACGTGCGGCAACGCCGATCATGGCGCCCTCATGCCGGCCACGGCGAACCGAGGAACGCGATGGACCCGATGGTGGAATGGATCGCCGCCCATGCCCTGCGACTGTGGGCACTGCTGCTGTTGCTGGCCCTGCTGACCGGTGACCTCGTCTGGCGGTACAACGCACGCCGGCAGCGCCACGCGCTCGTCCGCGGCGATGAGCCGACCGTACTGCGCTGGCAGGTCGGGCTGATCCTGCTGCTGGCGCTGACCCTGCTGTTCCTCGCCATCGCCTCCGCGGTCGCCGGACAGCCGGCCGGTGAACTGGTGCGCTTCGACAGCAGCCTGGCCGAGGACCTGCACGCGCAGTTGCCGCTGCCGGTGTTGCGCGGCATCGCGGCGGTCACCCATCTGGGCGACCTGTGGTGGGTGGCATCGGCTGCTGCCGTGGTGGCCCTGTTCCTGCTGCTGCGCCGGCATGGGCGGCTGGCGGGGATCTGGGCGCTGGCCCTGCTCGGCATCCAGCCGATCAACGGCAGCCTCAAGGCGCTGTTCCGGCGGGTGCGGCCGCTGCACGACCACGGCTTCGTGGTCGAACCCGGCTGGAGTTTCCCCAGCGGTCACGCGTTCGGCGCCATCGTGTTCTACGGCATGCTCGCCTATGTGCTGCTGCGCCTGCTGCCGCCGCGCTTCCATCGTGCGGTGGTCGCCGCCGCGGTGCTGCTGGTCGGCGTGGTCGGGATCAGCCGCATCATGCTGCAGGTGCACTACTTCAGCGACGTGATGGGCGGCTATGCGGCGGGCGGGGCGTGGCTGGTGCTGTGCATCGGCGCCGCCGAACAGCTGCGCCGGCCGGCAACGGGGGTACGGCCATGAACGACCTGTTCGCTGCCGCCAGCCACGACGGCCCGCGCATCCGCGTCGGCATCGGCGGCTGGAACTACGCGCCGTGGCGCGACAATTTCTACCCGGCGAAACTGGTGCAACGGCGCGAGCTGGAATACGCCAGCCGCCAGCTACGCGCAATCGAGATCAACGGCACGTTCTACGGCGCGCAAAAACCGGCCACCTACGCGAAGTGGGCGGCGGAAACGCCGGCCGGTTTCGTCTTCTCGTTGAAGGCACCGCGCTACATCGCCGAAGGCAAGCGACTGGCCGACACCGGCAAGGGCGTCAGCGGCTTCGTGCACGGCGGGCTGGCCGAAATGGGCGACCGGCTGGGACCGATCCTGTGGCAGCTGCCGCCATCGCGCCCGTTCGACACCGACGACCTCGCCGCCTTCCTCGCCCTGCTGCCGCGCGAACTGGACGGCCGGGCGCTGCGCCACGTGCTGGAAGTGCGCCACCCCAGCTTCCTCGACCCGCGCTACGTGGAACTGGCGCGCATCCATCGCGTGCCGACCGTGTTCACCGACTCACCCGACTACCCTTCGCTGGCCGACCTCACCGGCGATTTCGCCTATGCGCGGCTGATGCGCAGCGAAGACGCCAACCCCGCCGGCTACGTGCCCGTCGAGCTGGACCGCTGGGCCGGCCATGCACGCGACTGGGCTGCGGGAAACGACATTGCCGCCCTGCCGCACGTGTCCGCGCTGCAGCCGCCGGCAGCGCCGCGCGACGTGTTCGTGTTCTTCATCAGCGCCGCCAAACACCGCAACCCGGCCGCGGCGATGGCGCTGCAGTCACGCATCGACGCCCCGCTCTCACCGTAGGAGCCCGCTGGCAGGCGATGCTCTTGGGGCCGGGATTCGGGATTGGTGATTCGGGATTCGCGAAAGCAGAGCATCGCCCGCCAGCGGGCTCCTACGGGTGATCGTCATGCCGATCGGTAGTGATCCATCTCGCGATAACGCCGCGCGTACAGCCCGAACGCCAGCGCGGCGAGCAGCGCGAACGCGGCGAAGAAGAACATCTGGAATGCGGTGACGCTGAGCCCCGTGCTGACAATGGAGCCCGTGACGGTTTCATTGCGCACCGCCGCGTTGGCCAGCAGCACCCACAGGTTGCCGACCGTGGTGGTGAGGTTCCAGAAGCTCATCACCACGCCCTTCATCGAGGCCGGTGCCTGGCTGTAGGCGATGCCGGCGGTCATCCGGCGCAGCGCGGTGGGCGGGTAGCCGGCGCGGCGTAGCAGCGGGTACAGCACCATGTTGTTGAACGGGATCAGCAGCATCACCAGCAGCGGGTTCAGCGCCTGCATCTGTGCCGGCCGGAACCAGGACGGCATCGCCATCTCGCCACCCTGGATCACCCAGGTCGAGGCCTTCTGGTCGAACAGCGAGAAGAACGGCGTGGTCAGCGCGAAGATCACCAGCACGCGCAGCACGTTGCGTGCGCCATCGACAGCAGCGTCCGGATGCACGCCGCTCGCGCGATCCATCTGCAGCCACGCGCCGCCGCCCACGCCGCCGATCAGCACCACCAGCGCGATGCAGGCAGCAATGACGAAGCCCAGCGAAGGCACCAGCGCGAACGACGCCAGCGCCGCCACCACCGCGGCCACCGCCAGCCACAGGCCGGGGCGCGCCTGACCCGGCCGCTGCGCCAGCAGCGCGGTGCGGATCACCCGCGAAAACGCATGTGGGTCCGGCGGCCCCGGTGGCACCATCACGTACTGCTTGCGGCCCAGCCAGAACACCACGGTGGCGACGAACATCAGGCCGCCGGGGATGCCGAACGCCACCGCTGCGCCGAAGTGGTGCAGGAACAGCGGCATCAGCAGCGAGGCGAAGAACGAGCCGAAGTTGATGATCCAGTAGAACGCGTCGAACACCATCTTCGCCAGGTGCTTGCTGGACTGGTCGAACTGGTCGCCCACGAACGATGCCACCAGCGGCTTGATGCCGCCCGCGCCCAGCGCGATCAGCCCCAGCCCGGCGAAAAAGCCCAGCCGGTTGTTCTCGAAGATCGCCAGGCAGGCGTGGCCGGCGCAGTACACCAGGCTCATCCACAGCACGGTGTTGTACTTGCCAAAGAAGCGATCGCTAAGCCAGCCGCCCAGCAGCGGGAAGAAGTACACGCCGATCACGAAGGTGTGGAACACGTCCTTCGCCGCCAGCGCGCGCTGCCCCTCGGGCAGGTACAGCAGCAGCGAGGTGATCAGGAACGGGGTGAGGATGTTGCGCATCCCGTAGAAGGAAAAACGCTCGCAGCCTTCGTTGCCGATGATGTAGGCGATCTGCCGCGGCAGGCGGCCCTCGGTGTGCTCGGGGGTATGACTCATCGCGATTCCAGGAACGGGGGCGGCGCAGACAGCGCGGCCACGGCGGCCGAGTGTGCGCAATTTCCTGCGATCGCGGAACCCCGGCCCGCGCAACGGCCCTGCTAAGCTCGCGCCGCCTCCCTTCGCTCACCTGCCTGCATGCGTTCGTTCAAGCCCCTGATCGTGCTGGTCGTCGTCCTCGCGGCGATCCTGTGGAAGCACTACACCGGCGTCCCGGCACCCGCCGCCGTGCCGGCAACGGCCGCGACCGCCGCTTCCGTCCCGGCCCTGCCCGCGGCCCCCGCCGCAGACGCGCTGCCGCCCGAGGCGCGCGACACGCTGGCGCTGATCGCCCGCGGCGGCCCCTTTCCGCATGCCCAGGACGGCGCCGTGTTCGGCAACTACGAAGGCCTGTTGCCGAAACAGTCGCGCGGCTACTACCACGAATACACGGTGGAAACGCCCGGCGCGCGCAACCGCGGCGCGCGGCGCATCATCACCGGCGGCACGCCGCCGGTGGTCTGGTACTACAGCGACGACCACTACCGCAGCTTCCGTCGCCTCGAGATGACCCAATGAATCCGCACGGTTTCGATCTGGACCTGACCAAGCCCGGCCTGAGCGGGGTGTATTTCGTCGGCGTCAACGATCTGGACCGCCTGGCGCGCGCCGCCACGCGCGATGAACTGCACGTATGCCGCACCGACCTCGCTGGCTGCCGCGACAAGAACGAACTGCTGCGCCGCCTCGCCGTCTCGCTGCAGCTGCCGGCCAGCTTCGGCCACAACTGGGACGCGCTGGCCGATTGCCTGCGCGACCTCGGCTGGCTGCCGGCGTGGGGCCACGTGCTGCTGTTCGACCATGCCGACGAACTGCGCCAGGCCGCCGCGGCCGACTACGACATCCTGCTCGGCATCCTCGACGACGCGGCCACCTTCGGCGCAGAACACGACCGCCCATGGTTCGCGTTCCTCGCACTGCCCGACAGCGCGTTCGACGAACGCCCCACCGCCTGACCCAACCACCCGGGACACCCATGCAAATCATCGACTTTGAACTGGAAGGCGACTACGTCGAACTGAACCTGCTGCTGAAGCTGGTCGGTCTGTGCGACAGCGGCGGCGCTGGCAAGGCGATCGTGGCCAGTGGCGCAGTGCGCGTGGACGGCGCGACCGAGCTGCGCAAGACCTGCAAGATCCGCGCAGGCCAGGTCGTGCGCATCGATGACGCCGAAATCCACGTGCTGGCCGACCCCAACCCGCACGACTCACGCTCCCGGTAGGAGCCCGCTCGCTCTTGGAGCCGAGATTCGGGATTCGAGATTCGGGATTCGCAAAAGCAGGGCATCGCCCGCAAGCGGCTCCTGCCCCTCTTTTCCCTGGTGATGCGGGTCAGTCCGGCAACTCGCCCAGCCGCTGATTCAGGCCAGCGTGCGGCGGCAGGCGTAGCAGGAATTCATGTTCCAGCACGTGGCGGATCTGGGCGACGTCAGCCAGCCGGTGCCGCTCGGGCTCCCGGCCCAGCCGGCGCACGGTGAACTCATGGTTGAGCAGGCTCAGGCGCCGGTCGGCGGTAGTACGCGCCGCGATCAGGTTGCGCGGAAAGCGCGAGGCCGGGTGCGTGGAGACGTAGTGGTTGGCCACCACGTAGTCGACCATCTCGCAGCGGCGCAGGTCGAATCGGTACAGCGTCAGCCACTGCCCACGCACGCATGACTGCATGCGCCATTCGCCATCGCGCTCGACCAGCCGGAACGGCTCGTGGCCGGTCGGCTGTTCCACGTCGGCCTGCAGCCGCAGTGCGCCGGTCAGCACCTGGTTGCCGAAACCGACGTCCGCCAGCCAGCTCGCTCCGTCCAGCTCGACGCGCAGCAGCATGTGGGTCTGCGCGGTGACCGCATCCTCCGGGTGCTGCCACAGCACCCGCGCGATCAGCCCGGATACGTCGAAGCCGATCGTGCGCAGTACCGCGGCGAACAGCAGGTTCTGCTCGAAGCAATAGCCGCCGCGGCCCTCGTGCACCAGCTTGCGTTCCAGCGCGGGCGTATCCAGCGGCACCGGCAGGCCCAGCAGCGGGGAGAAGCTCTCGAACGGGATCGCCGCCACATGCGCCACGGCCAGCCCGCGCAAGCTGGCCAGGTCGGCGGCCACGCTGCCGTGCCAGCCGATGCGCCGCAGGTAGGCATCCAGATCAATGGAACCGTGCATCCCTCAACTCCATGAAACCGATCAGCATGATGGTATCGGGCCAGCCGGCCCCGCACAGGTAACCAATGGCATGTGCCCGGCGAAGAACAGATACCGGCCACGCGGTGGCCATGCCGGCGAGGCGCAGCATGATCCGTCGCAGCACATTCCAGTCCGTGTCGCTGGCCGCCCTGCTGATGCTGGGCGCGAGCGCCTGCCAGCCGGTATCCGCCGCCAGCGGCGCGCTCCCGGCGCCGACCGTCGATACCCCGGAAACCGCCGCCCACGGCGAGCAGGTCGCGGTGCTGGCCGGCGGCTGCTTCTGGGGCGTCGAGGCGGTGTTCGAGCACGTCAGGGGCGTGAACGAGGTGATCGCCGGCTACTCCGGCGGCGACGCCGACACCGCACATTACGACGAGGTCAGCGCGGGCGACACCGGCCACGCCGAATCGGTGCAGGTGCATTTCGACCCGGCCCAGGTCAGTTACGGCACGCTGCTGCAGGTGTTCTTCTCGGTCGCACTCGACCCGACCGAGCGGAACCGGCAAGGCCCCGACGTGGGCAGCCAGTACCGCTCGGTGATCTTCTACGCCAACCCCGAGCAGCAGCGCATCGCCGGCGCCTATATCGCGCAGCTGACCGCGGCGAAAACCTTCCCGGCGCCGATCGTTACCCAGGTAGTGCCGCTGCGCGCGTTCTACCCGGCCGAGGCGTACCACCAGCATTACTTCCAGCGGCACCCGTACAACCCATACATCGTCATCAACGACGCGCCGAAAGTGGCGCAGCTGCGACAGCTGCTCCCCGAGCTATACCAGGTCTCTCTGTAGGAGCGCACCCCCGGATCGAGTCCGGGGCAGGCTCTGTGCGCGATGCTCTTCGTCACGTGACAAAAAGGCATCGCGCACGACCGAAGGAAGTCCCCTGTGGACAGGGTGCGTTCCTACACGTTCTGCCTTGCGTGAAGGGGCACGGCCCCCATCTCGGGAGTTCCGCGCAAGCTGCGCCCATGGCCTGACGACCTCCCACGTGCCGCCCCACCCTTTCCCCGAACCCGCTGGATCGAGCGAACTCACCCGCAGCTTCCTGGGCGTGTTCCGCTATAGCGGGCGCGCGCTGGAACTGGTGTGGAGCACCAGCCAACCACTGACCGTCGCGCTGGCGCTGCTGACCCTGGTCGCCGGCCTGCTGCCGGCCGGCGTGGCCTGGGTCGGCGCGCACATCGTCGATGCGGTGGTGAACGCCAGCCGTGCGTGGTCCGCCAGCGGCCAGGCAGGCTTGCGGCCGGTATACGAATGGGTGGCGCTGGAAGGCGTGCTGGTGGCGGCGCTGGCCGGCGCACAGCGCGGGCTTTCAATGTGCCAATCGCTGCTGCGCGCGCAACTGGGCCAGCGCGTCAACGTGATGATCCTGGAGAAGGCGCTCACGCTGGAACTGGCGCACTTCGAGGACTCCGAGTTCTACGACAAGCTCACCCGCGCCCGCCGCGAGGCATCCAGCCGGCCGCTGTCGCTGGTCACGCGCACGTTCGGGCTGGGCCAGAACGCGATCTCGCTGCTCAGCTACGGCAGCCTGCTGCTGCAGTTCTCGCCGTGGGCGGTGGCCGTGCTGCTGCTGGCCGGGCTGCCGGCGTTCTTCGCCGAAACGAAGTTCTCCGGCGACGCATTCCGGCTGTTCCGCTGGCGCTCGCCGGAAACGCGCATGCAGCTGTACCTGGAAACCGTGCTGGCACGCGAGGACCACGCCAAGGAAGTGAAGCTGTTCGGCCTCGGCCCGCTGCTGCTGGGCCGCTATCGTGGCATCTTCGACAAGCTCTACCGCGACGACCGCGACCTCACCGTGCGCCGCGAGAGCTGGGGCTTCGGGCTGGGCCTGCTAGGCACGCTCACGCTGTACGGCGCGTATGCGTGGATTGCCGCCAGCACCGTCGTCGCGCGCATCACGCTGGGTCAGATGACGATGTACCTGATGCTGTTCCGCCAGGGCCAGGCGGCGGTGTCGGCGATGCTGTCGGCGATCGGCGGCATGTACGAGGACAACCTGTACCTGTCCACCCTGTACGAATACCTGGAGACCCCGGTGCCGCCCGCCACCGGCATGGCGCAACGCGGCGCTAAGCCCGACGACGGCATCCGCTTCGAGCACGTCGGCTTCACCTATCCCGGCGCCGGCGAGCCGGCGCTGCACGACATCAACCTGCACATCCGTCCCGGCGAATCGCTGGCCCTGGTCGGCCAGAACGGTTCAGGCAAGACCACCCTGATCAAGCTGCTCACGCGACTGTACGCGCCGGACCGCGGCCGCATCCTGCTCGACGGCACCGACCTGCGCGAGTGGGACGAGGCCACCCTGCTGCAACGCATCGGGGTGATCTTCCAGGACTTCGCGCGCTACCAGATGCGCGTGGGCGAGAACGTGGGTGTCGGCGACGTCGGCCATTTCGAGGACGAAGCACGCTGGCGCGACGCCAGCGACAAGGGCATGGCCAGCGACTTCATCGACAGCCTGCCGGCCGGCTTTCACACGCAACTGGGCAAATGGTTCAACGACGGCCGCGAGCTGTCCGGCGGGCAGTGGCAGAAGATCGCGCTGGCCCGTGCCTTCATGCGCTCGCGTGCCGACATCCTGGTGCTGGACGAACCCACCGCCGCGATGGACGCGCAAGCCGAAGCCACCATCTTCGAACACTTCCGCGAACTCTCCGGCGGCCGCATCGCCATCCTGATCTCGCACCGCTTCTCCACCGTGCGCATGGCCGACCAGATCATCGTGATCCAGGACGGCCGCATCGTCGAACACGGCAACCACCAGCAGCTGATGGCGCTGGGCGGGCACTACGCGCAGCTGTTTTCGCTGCAGGCGCAGGGGTATCGGTGAGGCCGTGACGACCGCAGCAACCACCAGCAGCTGCTGGCCGGAAGACTCAACTTTGAAGTTCGGCACACTCGACGTCGAAGCCCGCCCCCCAGGAAAGGTCTGAACAAGCCGTCATCCCAGCGAAAGCCCGGACCCAGCGCCCAACTGTTTGAAGACGCTGGATTCCAGCTTTCGCTGGAATGACGAGCAAAGACCTGACCAGAACATCCCTGAAACGCCACGGATCAGCTACGCCGGTGCCGGATTCGCGTGAGCGAGTCCGGCCGTGCACGGGGCCCGCGATCGAAGAAAACCACAGATGTGGCTTTCTTCACCAGCTGCGGAACCAGGATCCTTCCGCAAGAAGAAGGCAGCCTACGGCATCGTTCAACGGCGACCTGCGGCATTGACCGGCACCATCACCATCGGCGAAGGCTTTTTCAGCGAGGCATCGGCGTCACCCGTCGCCATCGATACCATGCGGCCGCCGCTGACATAGTCGATCTCCCTCGTGCCTTCGCTGAACACCTTACGCGACTGTTCGATCCGATCAGTCGCGATCTGGCCGGCCAGATCAAGCTGCAGCATATGTGCAATCTCGGCACCGCTGGCCCGCATCGCGGTCTTCAGCGCATCACCCTGATTGGCTGCCCACGCATTTGCCAGATGCTGGGCGCGGGTATCGGCATCCCAGACTGGCAGGGCCGCCTGAGCCAGCCGCTGGCGATGCTCGACCTGCTCCTGGTTGATCTTCGTGCGCAGGCGGGCCGCTTCCGAGTCGCGCCGATTCGGCTCGGCGTTTGCCTTCGCAATGTCGTCATCGACGTGCAATGCGGAATAACGCTGATTCTCCTGCGTCACCATGCGTTGGCTGTCTTCAGCGGTTTTCTGCGGCGCCACCTGGCGCTCCGACTGATAAACCAGCACGTTCCGATAAACCGGTTGGTCCGGAGTTGCGCCGGCGTCCTGAATCGAAACAGTCGCGATCACTTGCAGTGCTGAAAAATCCGGTGTCATCGAATATGCGGTTTGCACCAGTAAACGACGGGCCGCAGAGGTCGGTCGGGTTGACGTCATCGTGTAATTGCCGAAATGCGTTGGTTGCAGGACCAGCGCCTGCTGCAACGAGTCGCCCAGCACCGACCTCGCATCAAACCCCTGCAGCGCCGTGCGCAACGGTTGCACGTGCGCCTCGGCGAAACGCTCCGCCTCCGCCTTCACTGCGGCATTCACGATCACCATGCCGAGTGCGCCCCCGGCTGCTGCTGCAAGGATCGGCACGCCAGGCCCCGGCACCACGCTGATGTTGGCGGCAGTAAAAGTATCCTGCGCAGCCAAGCTGTCCTGATCAATGACGTCAACCACCGGCAGCGGCTCCAGCGCCTGCAGTTGGGCCGAACTCGGCCGTATCACCTGCGCCTGCTGTGCACAGCCACCCACTCCCAATACCGCTGCCATGGCAACGGCCAACCTGCATCCTCGGCTCATGCTTTTCCCCTGATTCGATCTGATGACCAGATCACGCCATGCCCGAAGCGGCATGGCGAGCTGGCGAGCAACTCTAATCTCCCGTTCCGCGCAGCGACAAGCCGGCCGCAGGACCGCAATAAATTGCGCCATGTCACGACACGGAGCGATCGTTGACATCATCCAGGATCGATTCAAACACCGAGTCCGGTTCTTCGGCCGCGAACGCCGTCGGCATGGCGCATTCGCCCGCCAGCTTGACCCTGCCTGCCTGCCACCCCATGCTTCACCGTCTTTTCTCCATCGAAACACCCGCATGAGCAGTCGCTACAACGCCGCCGATATCGAAGTCCTCTCCGGCCTGGACCCGGTCAAGCGCCGGCCCGGCATGTACACCGACACCACCCGCCCGAACCATCTGGTGCAGGAGGTGGTGGACAACTCGGTGGACGAGGCGCTGGCCGGCTACGCGACGGCGATCGAGGTGGTGCTGCACGGCGACGGCTCGGTGGAAGTGAGCGACGACGGCCGCGGCATGCCGGTGGACATCCACCCCGAAGAGGGCGTGTCCGGCGTCGAGCTGATCATGACCCGGCTGCACGCCGGCGGTAAGTTCAGCGGCAAGAACTACAACTTCTCCGGCGGCCTGCACGGCGTGGGCGTGTCGGTGGTGAACGCGCTGTCGGAAAAGGTCGAGGTGACCATCCGCCGCGACGGTTCCGAGTACCGCATGGTGTTCGCGCACGGCGACAGGATCAGCCCGCTCGAAGTGATCGGCAGCGTGCCGAAGAAGCGCAGCGGCACCACCCTGCGTTTCTGGCCCGAGGCGAAGTACTTCGATTCGCCGAAGATCTCGCTGCCGAAGCTCAAGCATCTGCTGCGCGCCAAGGCGGTACTGTGCGCGGGCCTCAGCGTGAAGTTCACCGACGAGGCTTCGGGCGAAGTCGTCGAGTGGCATTACGAGGACGGTCTGCGCGACTACCTGCGCGGCGAACTCGACGGCATCGAGGCGCTGCCGAACGATTTGTTCGTGCATCACATGGCGCGCGACGTCGAGGGCCTGGAAGTGGCGCTGGCCTGGCTGCCGGAAGGCGAGCTGGTGCAGGAGAGCTACGTCAACCTGATCCCCACCGCGCAGGGCGGCACCCACGTCAACGGCCTGCGCTCGGGCCTCACCACCGCGGTGCGTGAGTTCTGCGACATCCGCAACCTGCTGCCGCGCGGCGTCAAGCTGGCGCCGGAAGACGTGTGGGAACGGCTGTCGTTCGTGCTGTCCACGCGGCTGCAGGACCCGCAGTTCGCCGGCCAGACCAAGGAGCGGCTGTCCTCGCGCCACGCCGCCGGCCTGGTCGAGAACGTCATCCACGACGCCTTCAGCCTGTGGCTCAACCAGAACGTGGAGATGGGCGAGCGCATCGCTACGCTTGCGATCGAACGCGCCAGCGCACGGTTGAAGGCGGCCAAGCAGATCGTGCGCAAGAAGATCACCCAGGGCCCGCAACTGCCCGGCAAGCTGGCCGACTGCACCGCCACCGACCTCAGCCGCACCGAGCTGTTCCTGGTCGAGGGCGACTCCGCCGGCGGCAGCGCCAAGCAGGCGCGCGACAAGGAGTTCCAGGCGATCCTGCCGCTGCGCGGCAAGATCCTCAACACCTGGGAAGTCGAATCGACCTCGGTGCTGGCTTCGGAGGAAGTGCACAACCTCGCCGTGGCGATCGGCTGCGACCCGGGCAAGGACGACCTTTCCGGCCTGCGCTACGGCAAGGTGATCATCCTCGCCGATGCCGACTCCGACGGCCTGCACATCGCCACCCTGCTGTCCGCGCTGTTCCTCAGGCACTTCCCGAAGCTGGTCAGCGAAGGCCACGTGTTCGTGGCCATGCCGCCGCTGTTCCGCGTCGACGTGGGCAAGCAGGTGTTCTACTGCCTCGACGAGGCCGAGAAGGAAGCGATGCTGCAGCGGGTCGAGCGCGAGAAGATGAAGGGCGCGGTCAGCACCACCCGCTTCAAGGGCCTGGGCGAAATGAACCCGCCGCAGCTGCGCGAATCGACCATCCACCCCGATACCCGCCGGCTGGTGCAGCTCACCGTGGACGACGGCGACGGCACCGCACGCCTCATGGATCTGCTGCTGGCGAAGAAGCGCGCCGGCGACCGCAAGTCCTGGCTGGAGGAAAAGGGCGACCTGGCCACGCTGGAGGTGTGATGCGTACGCTGGCGCTAAGATGTACGCGTCACCTGCGAGCAACGCCATGGCCCTGCCCCCGCCCATCAACCTGCAGCGCTGGATCGAGGAACACCGCCACCTGCTGAAGCCGCCGGTGGGCAACAAATGCATCGTCGACGGCGACTTCATCATCATGATCGTGGGCGGACCGAACGCGCGCACCGACTATCACTACGATGAAGGCCCCGAGTTCTTCTACCAGCTCGAAGGCGAGATCACGCTGAAGGTGCAGGACGAAGGCGTAGCCCGCGACATACCGCTGCGCGCCGGCGAGATCTTCTACCTGCCACCGCGCGTGCCGCATTCACCCAACCGCGCCGCCGGCTCCATCGGGCTGGTGATCGAGCGCCTCCGCACCGCCGGCGAAAAGGACGGCCTGATGTGGTTCTGCGAGCGCTGCAACCACAAGCTGTACGAGGAATATTTCGTGCTGGACAGCATCGAGCGCGACTTCCCGCCGGTGTTCGAGCGCTTCTACCGCTCGCGCAAGGCGCGCACCTGCACCGCCTGCGGCCACCTCAACCCGGCGCCAGCGAGATATGGGTAGGAGCCCGCTCGCGGGCGATAGCTCTTGCGAATCCCGAATCCCAGCTCTTAATGCATCGCCCGCGAGCGGGCTCCTACGAGTGACGGGTGAGCCACTTGCGCGCCATGCGCCGCAATGAAACGTCCAGGCTTTCGTCCTTCGCCACCTCGACAACCGGTCGCCAAGCCAGCGCACGGGATTCCTGGTTGATCGTGAAGCACTCGTCCGCACCAGCGCGCACCACGTAGCGCACGTCGTAGTGCCAGTGTTCCGGCTCGCTGCCGCGTGCCGGGATGCGATGCCGGTCGAGGTCGAAGATGCCGCCCTCGACACGCAGGCCGGCCACGCCGGTCTCCTCCCGCGCCTCGCGCAGTGCCACGCTTGCCAGCTCGGCATCACCGTCGGCGTGGCCACCGGGCTGCAGCCAGCGGTCCAGCTTGCGGTGGTGCATCAGCAGCACGCGCCCGCCATTCGCGCTGACCAGCCAGGCCGAGCCGGTGAAGTGGCCCAGCAGATGGCTGCGCTCGAACACCGCGGCATGCGACGCGAGGAAAACATTGAAGGCGGCAACCAGCTCGCCGTCTCCGGGATGGCGTGCGCGATAGTCGTCCAATGCAGCGCCCAGCTGCGGAAAATGCGATGGCATGGCTGGTGGCAGGTGGTGGAAAAACAGCGGCCATTCTAGCTGCATCGCGTCTTGTACCCCTTCCATCGCTCCGCTAAGGTTGGCCGTCCGTCGGCTCGTCGCGTCCCTCTTCGTCGCGTTTCCGTTCGAGCGCGGCGTCGCTGTTTTCCCCGGGGGAGCCGCTGCATGCTGTTCAAGCGCATCAAACCGATCGACCAGATCATCGCCACGGCGGAGAAGAAAGGCCTCACCCGTCAACTCGGCGCCTTCCAGCTCACCATGCTTGGCATCGGCGCGATCATCGGCACCGGCATCTTTGTGCTCACCGCCGAGGCAGGCCAGAAGGCCGGCCCCGGCATGATGATCGCGTTCGTGATCGCCGCAGTGGTGTGCGCGTTCGCTGCGCTGGCCTACGCCGAACTCGCCTCGATGGTGCCGGTGGCCGGCTCGGCCTACACCTACACCTACGGCGTGCTCGGCGAGACCACCGCCTGGATGGTGGGCTGGGCGCTGGTGCTGGAGTACACCATCGCCGCCAGCACGGTGTGCGTGGGCTGGGCCGGCTACGTCAACGGCCTTCTTACGCACGCTGGATTCGGCTTGCCGCACTTCCTGCAGGTAGGCCCGATGGACGGCGGCAGCTTCAACCTGCTGGCCTGCCTGATCGGCCTGGCGGTCACCGGCCTGCTGGTGATCGGCACCTCGAAATCGGCCACGGTCAATACCGTACTGGTGCTGGTCAAGATCGTCGCGCTCACCGTCTTCATCATCATCGTTTTGCCGGCGGTGAAGGATCAGAACTTCACGCCGTTCGTGCCGAACGGCTGGGGCAGCCCGATGGGCGGCATCGGCGTGCTGGGCGCGGCGGCTTCCATCGTGTTCGCCTACATCGGCTTCGACGCCATCTCCACCGCGGCCGAGGAAACCCGCAACCCGAACCGCAACATCCCGATCGCCCTGATCGCCTCGCTGAGCGTGTGCACCATCTACTACCTGCTGGTGAGCTACGCCGCGGTGGGCTCGGTGGGTTCACAGCCGATGATGGGTCCGGACGGACTGGCGCTGGAGCCGGGCACCCCGGCGTTCGCCGCGGCCTGCCAGGGTTCGGACGCGCTGGTGTGCAGCAAGGAGGCGCTGGCCCACGTGGTGCGCCTGCTCGGCTACACCAATACCGCCGCCTTCATCGCCTTCGCCGCCGGCATCGCGCTGCCGTCGGTGATCCTGACCATGACCTACGGCCAGACCCGCATCTTCTTCACCATGTCACGCGACGGCCTGCTGCCCAGCAAGCTGGCCAAGATCCATCCGCGCTTCCACACGCCGCACGTAATCACCCTGATCACCGGCACCTTCGTCTCGCTGTTCGGCGCGCTGTTCCCGGTGGGCATCCTCGCCGACATCACCAACTCGGGCACGCTGTTCGCGTTCATCATGGTGGCGGTGGGCGTGCTGATCCTGCGCCGCACCCAGCCCGGGCGCCCGCGTCCGTTCCGTACCCCGCTGCCGTGGCTGATCTGCCCACTGGCGATCATCGGCTGCCTGCTGCTGTTCCTCAACCTGTCGAAGGAAGCCAAGATCACCTTCTTCGCGTGGGGTGCGATCGGCCTGGTGGTGTACTACCTGTACGGCCACCGCAAGAGCCACCTGGCTCGCGGCGTCGAAGCGGACTGATCCCGCCCGACGCATGCTGATCGCTACGCCGCCGGCACGTCCACAAGAGCCTTGTTCAATGTCTCTACATGGCCCGCGTTGTCTTGCCGTGGCCGTCAGATGGCGGCGCGTGGCGCAGCGCCTGCCTGGCTGGCTGGCAGAGCCTGACCCTGCGAAGGCAGGGGCCAAGCCGCGCGCTGCCGCATGGCAGCCACGGCAAGGCAACCCGAAGGGCCGGGGCTGTTTGCCCGCATTCCTGCGTCATTACTCGGTCGTGGACCGACCTCCACTCCCTCGTTCTTCCTTGGCCTGCGCGCAAACAGCTCCCGGCGCGGGCCATATAGAGACATTGAACAGGCTCTGACCCCATGCTCAAGCAACTGCTCGCCCGCAAGACCGACTTCAACGAACCCGACGACACGCACGGGCCTACCCTGCGCCGCACGCTCGGCCCCTGGGGGCTGACCGCGCTGGGCATCGGCGCGGTGATCGGCGGCGGCATCTTCGTGATCACCGGACAGGCCGCGGCCGACCATGCCGGTCCGGCGGTGATCCTGTCGTTCATCCTGGCAGCGATCTGCAGCACGTTCACCGCGCTGTGCTACGCCGAATTCGCCACGCTGATCCCGGTTTCCGGCAGCGCCTATTCCTACGCCTACGCCACGCTCGGCGAACTGATGGCGTGGTTCATCGGCTGGAACCTGGTACTGGAATACGGCGTGTCCGCCTCGGCGGTGGCGGTGAGCTGGACCGGCTATTTCCTCAGCCTGCTCCAGCATATCGGCACCACCTTCAACATGGACCTGAGCCTGCCCGCGGCATTGACCAATGCGCCGCTGACCTTTACCGCCGACCACCAGCTGGTCGCCACCGGCGCGCTGTTCAACCTGCCGGCGGTGGTGCTGATCCTGCTGCTGACCTGGATCTGCTATGTCGGCATCCGCGAGTCGAGCCTGGCGAACACCGCGATGGTGGCGCTCAAGGTCGGCCTGATTACCCTGGTGATCGTGGTCGGCTGGCGCTACGTCGACCCGTCCAACTGGACCCCGTTCGTGCCCGAGTCGCAGGGTCACTACAAATACGGCTGGCCCGGCGTGCTGCGCGGCGCGGCGATGGTGTTCTTCGCCTACATCGGCTTCGAGGCGACCTCGGTGGCCGCACAGGAGTCGCGCAACCCGCAGCGCGACCTGCCGATCGGCATCCTCGCCTCGCTGGCGATCTGCACCGTGCTGTACATCTCGATGGCCGCGGTGATGACCGGGCTGACTTCGTACACCCTGCTCGGTACCGATGAGCCGGTGGTGACCGCCCTGCATGGTCACCCGCAGCTGGAATGGCTGCGCTGGCTGGTGGAGGTCGGCGCACTGCTCGGCCTGTCGTCGGTGGTGCTGGTGATGATCATCGCGCAGCCGCGCATCTTCATGATCATGGGCCGCGACGGCATGCTGCCCAAGATATTCACGCGAATCCACCCGCGCTACCGCACGCCGCACCTGAATACGCTGATCACCGGTGCGGGCATCGCCCTGCTCGCGGCGATCTTCCCGCTGGATGTGCTGGGCGATCTGGTGTCGATGGGCACGCTGATCGCGTTCATGGCGGTCTGTGCCGGCGTGTGGATCCTGCGGCATACCCGGCCGGAGCTGCCGCGCACATTCCGCGTGCCGTTCGCGCCGGTGGTCTGCACGCTCGGCATCCTCAGCTGCCTCGCCCTGCTGTCCACCATGGCCTGGTACAACTGGTCGCTGATGATCGCCTGGACCCTGATCGGGTTGGTGATCTATTTCAGCTATGGCAACCGGCACAGCCACCTGCGCGACTCGATGGCGGACGCCCCTTCCACCGATGCGTAAATTCGCCGAATAGCGCAGAAAAAATCGTATTTTCTGCAAAGACCGCCAAAATACTGCAAAAAGTACTTATCTGTCGATACCTAATAAATTCTCGAAAATTTCCGGGAAAGCTGAAATATCTTCTTTAGTTTCAATGAATTAATGAGAATTTTCCAAGAGGAACCGCGGGACCGGTCGCCCATTCGGCGAACTCGGTAGTATCATCCTCAGTCCGCGGGTTGATCACTTGGCAGTGGGCCCCGGATCGCGGCTCGGCGCGTCAGGTGGGTAGCTCCTCAGCCTGGTGTGTCCGGGCCGCACTTTTGCCCGCGTAACACGTCTCGCCCGCAGAAACGAAAAGGCCGGCGATACGCCGGCCTTTCGATACAAGCCTCTGGATTGACGCGATCAGGCTTTCTTCGGCGTGTGCGACACGCACCAGCCCTTCGCATTCACCGATTTGCCCGGGAACAACTGGCACGGGCCGCGGCCGGTGGGGCCGCCACTGTAGAACTGGCAGTTGGTGCAGTCGTCGCCAGCCTTGTGCTTCGCGTTGGTGGTCTTGGTGGCATCCTCCACGTAGCCCAGCGCCTTCGCGGTCGGATCCGACTCGCTCAGTGCCGGCAGATCCGCCGCCCGCGCAAAGCGCGGCAGGCTGCCCATGACCACGGCAGCTGCCGTGGTGCCGGCAGCCACCTTGAGGAACCGGCGACGTGATTCGATATCTTGTTCTTTCGACATGGGCAAGCCTCCGTCGGAATCTGTCCGGCACACCCCGCGCCGGATCCTCGCCGATGGTACGCCCGCCGTCCAAATCTTCCCTGACTTGCGAGAATGGATCTCATTACAGCACGGTCGCACAGCAGCACATGGTATAGTCAACGTCCATTTGGACGTCCAAACCGCATGAGCCAGACCCTGCCAGCTGCGATCCCCGCCAGCGTGTTCGAACGCTGCGCCGACGCCATCGCCGACGCCGCACGCGAGCTGTCGGCGATGGGCTGGACGCCGGCCACCAGCAGCAATTTCTCCATGCGGGTCGACGCCGGCCACGCGGCGATCACCGTCTCCGGTAGGCACAAGGGCCGGCTGGGCCGCGGCGACATCATGCTGATCGACCTGGACGGCCATGCGGTCGGCACCGACGCCCGCCCCAGCGCCGAAACGGCGCTGCACACCCAGATCTACCGACGCTGGCCGGAGATGAACGTGGTGCTGCACACCCACTCGCACGTGCAGAGCGTGGCCTCGCGGCTGTTCGCCGCCGACGGGGTGATCCGCCTGCAGGGCTGGGAACTGCAGAAGGCGATCGCCGGCTACCACACCCACGAAAGCGTGCTGGAGATCCCGGTGTTCCCGAACACCCAGCACATGCCCGAGCTGGTGGCCCGGGTCGACGCCTGGCTGGACACCGGCAAGCCGCTGCATACCTACCTGATCGACGGCCACGGCATTTACACCTGGGGCCGCGACATGGCCGAGACCCGGCGCCATCTGGAAGCGCTGGAGTTCCTGCTCGGCTGCGAACTTGACCTGAAAAGACTGAGGGCATCATGAGCCGCCTGCGTATCTTCGACGAAACCCGACCGCAATCGCCGCTGACGGTGATCGACGAACACGCCGCGATCGTCGCGGAACTCGCCAGGGCCGGTGTCCGCTTCGAGCAATGGGAAGCAAGCCAGCCGATCATCCCGGGCGCCAGCCAGGACGAGGTGATCGCCGCCTACCGCGGCGACATCGACCGGCTGATGGGCGAGGAGGGCTACCAGGCCGTGGACGTGATCAGTCTCACCCCGTACCACCCTGACCGCGCCGCGCTGCGCCAGAAGTTCCTCAGCGAGCACACCCACAGCGAAGACGAGGTGCGCTTCTTCGTCGCCGGCTCCGGCCAGTTCACCCTGCATCTCGGCGGCAAGGTCTACGACATCCTGTGCGAGCAGGGCGACCTGATCGGCGTGCCCGACGGCACCCGGCACTGGTTCGACATGGGCGAAGCGCCCTACTTCGTGGCGATCCGCCTGTTCACCAACAAGGAAGGCTGGGTAGCCAACTTCACCGGCGACACGATCGCCGAGCGCTTCCCGCGCATGGCGCCTGCCGTGTAGGAGCCCGCTCGCGGGCGATGCTCTTCCCGAACCCCGGATCCCGAATCCATGATCGAAATCCGCGCCATCGTCACCGACATCGAAGGCACCACCAGCTCGATCGACTTCGTGCGCGAGGTGCTGTTTCCGTACGCGCGCAAGCGGCTACCTGCCTTCGTCGAGACCCACGGCGACAAGCCCGAGGTGCAGCACTGGCTGCACGAAGCTGCCTTGGAGGCCGGGCTGGTGGAGGCCCATCGCCAGGACGTCATCGAGTTGCTGCTCAAGTGGATCGACCAGGACCGCAAGTCCACCGCGCTGAAGGCGCTGCAGGGCATGATCTGGAAGGACGGCTATGAGGCCGGCGACTACCGCGCGCACATCTATCCGGAAGTCGCCGCGAGGCTGCGCCACTGGCGCGCCGACGGACTGCGCCTGTACGTCTACTCCTCCGGCTCGGTGCCGGCGCAGAAACTGTTTTTCCGCCACAGCGAGGCCGGCGACCTGAGCGCGCTGTTCGCCGGCTACTTCGATACCGAGACCGGCCCGAAGCGCGAGGTCGAATCCTATCGGCGCATCGCCGACGCCATCGGCGAGCAGCCGCGCCACCTGCTGTTCCTGTCCGACATCGCGGAAGAACTCGACGCCGCGCAGGCGGCCGGCTTCCACACCGGCTGGCTGGTGCGCGAGCCGCAGGCGCTGCCCGATGCGCCGCGCCATGCGGTCTATCGCGATTTCGACGCGATCACGCCGTGAAACCGCCGCACGCGCCCCCGCCATGCGTAGCATCCTGACCGTCCTGCTCGCGTTTGCCGCCGGGGTGCTGCTGGCGACCTGGTGGCCAAGCCAGTCCACGGCACCCAGTGCCGACCACTTCGTCGCCGCGGCACCTGGCAGCGCCGCGGCAGAAGCCGCGCCGAGTGACGACGCCGATGCCGACCGCTGGCCCAGCCAGGCTCCCACCCCGGAACAGGTGCTGTATGCGCAGCCGCGGATGATGCGCGACGCCTTGGCGCAACTCGGCCCGCGCGTACCTGGCCAGCCGAACCTGTACCTGCTCGCCTTCGCCGGCGACGGTGACGAGGACGTATTCCGCAATGAGGCCGAGTACGCCGCGCGGTTGTTCGCGCAACGCTTCGGCGCCAGCGCGCACAGCCTGGTGCTGGAGAACAACCCGGCCAGCCTGACCACCCGGCCGCTGGCCAGCTGGAGCAATCTGGAAACCGCGCTCGAAGGCCTGGGCAAGGTGATGCAACCAGACCAGGATATCCTGCTGCTGTACTTCACCAGCCACGGCAGCGAGAACCACGACCTCCTGCTCGACATGGACCCGCTGCCGCTGGACCAGCTCGGCGCCAGCGACCTGGCCGGCATCCTGGCCATGCACCCGTTCAAGTGGAAGGTGGTGGTGGTCAACGCCTGCTACTCGGGCGGTTTCGTGCCGCCGCTGCGCGGCCCCGGCACTCTGGTGCTCACCGCCGCCCGCGCCGACCGCAGCTCGTTCGGCTGCGGCAGCGATTCCGACATCACCTACTTCGGCAAGGCCTGGCTGGTCGATGCGCTGAACCGCACCGACAACTTTGCGGATGCGTTCAAACGGGCCAGCGGCGAAATCAGCCAGTGGGAGCGGCAGGGCAAGCTCACCCCCTCGGAACCGCAGATCGACATCGGCAGCGGCATCACCGGGCAACTCGCCTTGTGGCGCAAGGGGCTCACGCCGGGACCGGCGTTGCCGTTCAGCCCGGCGCCGGCCGGCAACGCATCCGTCGCCACGCCCCGCTAGTCCGGCTCATCCACGCCGCGCATGTCGTTCGGCCAGCACGCGGGCGACGTCGGCCAGGCCAAGTCCGCGCGCGCGCAGCGCCACGGTGAGATGGAACAGCAGGTCGGCCGCCTCGCCCAGCAATTCCGCATCTCCCTGCGCGACAGCGGCCAGCGCCGTCTCGACGCCTTCCTCGCCCACCTTCTGCGCGATGCGGCGAATGCCGCCGTCGAACAGCTTCGTGGTATAGCTGCCCTCCGGACGCTCGGCATGACGCCGCGCGACCAGCGCATCGAGTTCGGCGAGGAAGCCCAGCGGCGGGCGCGGGTCTTCGCCGAAGCAGCTGGAGGTGCCGAGGTGGCAGGTCGGCCCGTGCGGGGCGGCCTGGATCAGCAGGGTGTCGGCGTCGCAATCGGTGCGGATCGACTTCAGCGCGAGCACGTGGCCGGAGCTTTCGCCCTTGGTCCACAGGCGTTGCTTGCTGCGGCTGTAGAAGGTGACCTGGCCGCTGGCTTGCGTCTGCGCCAGCGCCTCGGCGTTCATGTAGCCGAGCATCAGCACTTCGCCGCTGAGCCAGTGCTGCACGACCGCCGGCAGCAGGCCGTCGCCCTTGGCCCAGTCGAGACGTGAAAAATCGGCATTGGGATCAGTCATCGGGATACCTGCTGCGAACATGCGTCGAAGCATGTGATCAAGTTTGGCTCTCCCGTCATTCCGACGAAAGCCGGAATGACGAGCTAGGGGATACGTCGTACCGCGACACCTTGCGACTGCAGGTATTCCTTGAGCGCAGATATCGCGATCGCACCCGAGTGGAACACGCTGGCCGCCAGCGCACCGTCCACGTCGGCCTCGTCGAAGGCATCGCGGAAGTGTTCCGGCTCGCCGGCGCCGCCGGAGGCGACCAGCGGCACGCGACAGAGCGCGCGGGCCGCGGAAAGCTGCTCCAGATCGTACCCCCGGCGCACGCCGTCGCTGCCCATGCAGTTCAACACGATCTCGCCGGCGCCGCGCTGCTGCGCCTCGACCATCCAGTCCAGCGTGCGACGCGGCAGCGCCTGGGTCTTCGCGGGGTCGCCGGTGTACTGGCGCACGCGCCACTCGCCGTCCGCGTCGCGCAGCGAGTCGATGCCGACCACCACGCACTGCACGCCGAACGCGGCGGCCAGTTCGTCGATCAGTGCGGGACGCTCCAACGCCGGCGAGTTCACCGAGATCTTGTCAGCACCCGCGTGCAGCACCGCGCGTGCTTCGTCCACCGAACGGATGCCGCCGGCCACGCAGAACGGGATGTCGATCACCCGTGCGACTTTCTCGACCCAGCCGCGATCCACGCTGCGCCCTTCGGGACTGGCCGTGATGTCGTAGAACACCAGCTCGTCGGCGCCTTCATCGCGGTAGCGCAGCGCGAGATCGACGATTTCGCCCATCACCACGTGGTCGCGGAAGCGCACGCCCTTGACCACCTGGCCCTCGCGCACGTCGAGGCAGGGAATGATGCGGCGGCTCAGCATCGTGCAACTCCAGCCGTCGCCGCATCCAAACCCTCCCCTGCGAGCAGGGGAGGGTTTGGGAGGGGTGCTCTTCGCTGAACGCGCAAGAGCTTTACCCCCTCCCAGCCTCCCCCTGCACGCAGGGGGAGGAGAAAAGCCCGCAAGATCGTCGCCAATTTCATGCTGCCAACGCCTCCGCCACGGTGAAGCGCCCTTCCAGCAAGGCCCTGCCCAGGATCACACCCCGGGCGCCCGCCCCGCGCGCGGCGCGGATGTCGTCCAGTGAGCGCACGCCGCCGGAGGCCTGCACGGCCAGCGACGGTACCGTGGCGGCGAGATGGCGGTAGAGATCAAGGTTGAAGCCGGCGAGCATGCCGTCGCGGTCGATGTCGGTGCACAGCAGGTGGCGCGCGCCGCGCGCGGCGTACCACGGCGCCAGCTCGTCCAGCGTGCGCGCTTCGACTTCGGTCCAGCCCGCGCTGGGCAGGCTCCAGCGACCATCGAGGCGGCGCGTATCGAGCGCGAGGGTCAGCCTGTCGGCGCCGTGGCTGCCCAGCCAGCCGGCCACGAGTTCGGGCTCGCGGATCGCCACGCTGCCCAGCACCACGCGCTGCACGCCGGCGTCGAACAGCCGGCGCAGGTCGTCTTCACCGCGTACGCCGCCGCCGGCCTGGATCTGCATGCCATCGGCGGCGATGGCCTGGATCACCGCGAGGTTGGCCAGGCTGCCCGAGCGCGCACCGTCCAGGTCGACCAGGTGCAGCCAGCGCGCGCCGGCCTCAGCATAGCGGCGCGCCAGCGCGCGCGGATCGGCCGCATAGGTGGTCTGCTGCGCATAGTCGCCCTGCTTCAGGCGCACCACCTGGCCGCCACGCAGGTCGATCGCGGGGATTACCTCGAAATATGTCACCAGGAAACCTCGAAGAAACTTCCCATGCCGTCATTCCCGCGAAAGCGGGAATCCCTATCGATCTTGCGCAATAGCAACCTGGATTCCCGCTTTCGCGGGAATGACGGCAAACAAGCAGGTTTTCGGCCGGTGGCACTCATACTCATAGTTCGAGGAAGTTCTTGAGAAGCTTCGCGCCGACGGCGGCGGAACGCTCGGGGTGGAACTGCATGCCGTAGAAATTGCCGCGCGCGATCACCGCCGAGAACGAGTCGCCGTAATCGCAGTCGGCCAGTGTCCAGTCGCCGGTCGGTACAGCGTAACTGTGCACGAAGTAGGCCTGTTCGCCGTCGTCGAGCCCGGCCAGCAGCGGATGTTCCCGCTGGATCGACAAGCCATTCCAGCCCATGTGCGGCACGCGCAGGCCGGGCGCATCGGTGAAACGGCGCACCGGCGTCGGGATCAGTCCGAGGCACTCCGTGCCGCCCTCTTCCGAATGCGCGCACAACAGCTGCATGCCGAGGCACACGCCGAGCACGGGCTGTTCCAGCGAGCGCAGCACGTCGACCAAACCCAGCTCGCGCAGCCGCGCCATGCCGGGACCGGCGGCGCCCACGCCGGGCAGGATCACCTTGTCGGCACCACGGATCGCCGCTGCGTCCGAGGTCAGCGCAGCGTCCACGCCCAGCCGCTGCAGCGCGTAGCGCACCGAGCCGATGTTGGTGCCACCTGCGTCGACCAGCACCACGTTCATCACAGCGCGCCCTTGGTGCTGGGCAGTTCGCTGCCGGAGCGTGCGATCGCCTGGCGCAGCGTACGCGCCACCGCCTTGAAGCAGGCCTCGACCATGTGATGCGCGTTGTCGCCGCGCACGCTCAGGTGCAGGTTCGCGCCCAGCGTCTCGCACAGCGAGCGGAAGAAATGCGGCACCAGTTCGGTCGGCACCTCGCCCACCCGTTCGCGCGGGAAGCTGCCTTCGAACACGAAGTAGGGCCGGCCGGAAAGGTCCAGCGCAGCACTGGCCTGCGCCTCATCCATCGGCAGGGTGAAACCGTAGCGGCCGATGCCGCGCTTGTCGCCGAGCGCCTGCTTCAGCGCCTGGCCCAGCGCCAGCGCGCAGTCCTCGATGGTGTGGTGTTCATCGATGTGGGTGTCGCCGTCGCAGGCCAGTTCCAGCGCGAAACCGCCATGCTTGCCGATCTGCTCCAGCATGTGGTCGAAGAAACCCAGGCCGGTATGCGCCTGCGGCTCGGCCACCCGATCCAGGTCGACGCTGACCGTGATGCGGGTTTCCTTCGTGTTGCGCACCACCGTGGCGGTGCGCGGCGCATCCAGCAGCTGATGCGCCAATGCATCCCAGCTCGTGCCGAGCGGGCCCACACGGAAACCGCGCACGCCGAGATTCGCGGCGAACTGCAGGTCGGTTTCGCGATCGCCCACCATCGCCGACACCGCCCGGCTCCAGCCGTCATCGGCGAGGTAGTGCCGCAGCATGCCGACGCCGGGCTTGCGCGTATCGAGGCCCTCGTGCGGGAAACTGCGGTCGATCAGCACCTCACGGAAGCGGATGCCCTGCGAGGCGAGGATGCGCAGCAGCAGTTCGTGCGGCCCGGTGAAATGCGGCTCAGGGAAACTGTCGGTGCCCAGGCCGTCCTGGTTGCTCACCATCACCAGCTCGTAGCCGGCGGCGACGAAGCGCTGCAACGCGGCGATCACGCCAGGCAGCAGGGCCAGCTTTTCGTAGCTGTCGATCTGTTCGTCGGCCGGCTCTTCGATCAGGCAGCCGTCGCGATCGAGGAAGAGGATCTTGCGCTTGCTCATGCCGCTGCCTCGGCAACACCCCGGCCATCCAATACGGCCAATACCCGCTCGTTCTCCGCCGGCGTGCCGATGGTGATGCGCAGCGCGTCGCCGAGGTTGGGGTAGCGGCGCACGTCGCGCACCACGATGCCGGCGGCGAGCAGGCGCCGGTAGGCCGCGCCGGCATCGTCGAAGCGCACGGCGAGGAAGTTCGCCTGCGACGGCAGCACGTCGCGCACGCCGGGCAACCGGCGCAACGCCTCGCGCATCCGTGCGCGCTCCGCGCGCACGACGGCGAGGTGTTCGCGCGCGTTCGCCTGCCCCCAGCCGGACAGCGCCAGCAGCGCCGCGTCCACGCTCGGCAACGGCAGCGGGTACGGCGCCATGATCCGGCGCAGCAGGGCGATCACGTCGGCGTTCGCCAGCAGACTGCCGATGCGCACGCCGGCCAGCGCCCAGGCCTTGGACAAGGTGCGTAGCACGGCGAGGTTGTCGTAGCGGTCGATCAGGTCGGCCACGCTGCCTTCGTCGGCGAACTCCACATAGGCCTCGTCCACCACCAGCAGCGCGCGGCCGGCCAGCGCGCGCGCCAACCGCTCCAGGTCGGTGCGCGGCACCGGCTGGCCGGTGGGATTGTTCGGCGTGCAGATGAAGACCAGTTTCACTGCCGGGGTCAACGCGGCCAGCACCGCATCCGCGTCCAGCGTGGCGTCCGCCGTCAACGGCACCTCGACGATGCCTGCGTCCTGCACCCGCGCGCACACCGCATACATGCCGAACGTGGGCGGCTGGATCAGGATCGCGTCGCGGCCGGCGCGACAGAACGCGCGCACCAGCAGGTCGATCGCCTCGTCGCTGCCGCGACCGACCAGCAACTGCTCGCGCCGCACGCCATAGAGCGCGGCCAGCGCGTCAACCAGGGTGGCGGGCTGCGGCTCGGGATAGCGGTTGCAGCCAAGGCCGTCGTCGCCCACCGGCGCCCACGCCGACTCGTTCGCGTTGAGGAACACCTCGCCGCCGCTGGCCTCCATCCGCGCCGAGGAGTACGGCTGCATCGCGCGGATCTCCGGCCGCGCCAGATCGAGCACGCTCATGCCAAAGCCTCCAGGCGCAGCGTCACCGCGCGGCGGTGCGCTTCCAGTTGCTCCGCCGCCGCCAGCGTGGCGGTGCACGGGCCGATGTTGCGCAAGCCGTCCGCGCTGACTTCCTGCACGCTGATCTGCTTCTGGTAGCTCGCCACCGACACGCCGCTGTAGCTGCGCGCGTAGCCATAGGTTGGCAGCACGTGGTTGCTGCCGCTGCAATAATCACCCACCGATTCGGGCGCCCACTGGCCAAGGAAGATCGAACCGGCGTTTTCGACGCCGTCGAGCAACGCGCGCGGCGCGGCCACCTGCAGGATCAGGTGCTCGGGCGCGTAGCGGTTGCTCACCTCCACCGCCTGCGCCAGCGAGTCGACCGCGATCAGCCGGCTCTGCGCCAGCGCCCGGCCGGCGATCTCGCCACGCGGCAATTCGGCGCACTGGCGCTCGACCTCGGCTGCCGCCCGGTCCAGCAGGTCGGCGGAAGGACTCAGCAGGATCACCTGCGAATCCGGCCCGTGCTCGGCCTGCGACAGCAAGTCGGCGGCGACGAAGACCGGATTCGCCCCAGCATCGGCGATCACCAGCACTTCGGATGGGCCGGCCGGCATGTCGATCGCGGCGCCGTCCGGATCGGACGACACCTGCAATTTCGCTTCGGTGACCCAGGCATTGCCGGGGCCGAACAGCTTGTCGCACTTCGGCACCGATTCCGTGCCATAGGCCATCGCGGCGATCGCCTGCGCGCCGCCCAGCTTGAATACCTTGTGCACGCCGGTGAGGCGCGCGGCGTACAGCACCGCCTCGTCGCAACGGCCGTCGGCGCGCGCCGGCGAGCACAGCACCACCTCGCGGCAACCGGCGATGTGCGCCGGCACGCCCAGCATCAGGGCCGTCGACGGCAACGGCGCGCTGCCGGCCGGCACGTACAGGCCGACCCGGCCGATCGGCCGCAGCATGCGCTCCACCCGCACGCCGGGCGCGGTATCCACCGCCACCGGCTGCAGCGCCGCCGCGCGATGGAACGCCTCGATGCGCGCTGCCGCTTCGCGGATCGCGGCCTTCAGGGCCGGATCGAGGGAAGCCTCGGCTGCGGCGAATTCGGTCTCGTCCACCGCGATCGCCTGCAGTTCGCAGCGGTCGTACTTCGCGCTCAGTTCGCGCAGCGCCGTGTCGCCGCCTTCGCGCACGGTGGCGATGATCTGCTCGACGCCGCGGCGCAGTTCGTCGGCCCGCGACTGCGCGGGGCGCGCCAGCGCCTCGCGGCGCGCCGTTTCATCCAGGGCGTTCCAGTCCAGACGTTTCATGTGAGCCTGCTCTTCATGCCAATCTGCTTCATGCCAACATTTTCTCCACCGGCAGCACGAACATCTCGCGTGCCCCAGCCTTCTTGATCTCTTCCAGTTGCCGCCAGCTCACTTCGCCGGCACACAGCGCCTGCAGCATCAATTGATCTGGCTGTCCGGCTACCGGCAACAGGGTCGGCTGCGGACCGCCCGGCAGCAGGCGGGTGACGGCTTCCAGCGTGTGACGCGAGGTCTGCAGCAGCAGCAGGCGCGACTCGCGCACTTGGATCACCCCGTCCAGCCGCTTCAGCAGCAGTTCCAGCAGGTCGCCGCGCTCGTCCACCGGCAGCGCCTGCGGCCCGGCCAGCACGGCTTCGCTGTGCAGCAGCACGTCGGCTTCGCGCAACTGGTTCGCCACCAGGGTGCCGCCGCTCTGCACCAGGTCGCAGATCGCATCGGCGGTGCCCAGCTTCGGCGCAATCTCGACCGAACCAGCCAGGGTCACCACGCCGGCAGCGATCCCCTGCGTGCGCAGCCATTCGCCCAGCAGGCCCGGATACGAGGTGGCGATACGCCGGCCTTCCAGTTGCCCGGGCCCGTGGTAGTCCAGCTCCTGCGGCACCGCGATCGACAGCCGGCAACGGCCGAATCCGAGCGGACGCAGTTCACTCAGCGGCTCGGCCTCGCGCCCCGCGGTGAGCTGGAATTCGTTCAGCACATTGCGCCCGACGATGCCCAGGTCGCACACGCCCTGCGCGATCAGGCCGGGGATGTCGTCGTCGCGCACCAGCAGCAGGTCGACCGGCTCGCCCTCGCCGAAGCAGAACAGCTTGTCGCGACTTTGCCGGAAGGTGAGTCCGCAGCGGGCCAGCAGCTCCAGCGCCGGCTCGGTGAGCCGGCCGGACTTCTGCATCGCGATGCGCAGGCGGTCGCGCGGCTTCATGCCTTCTTCCTCGCGGCCTGCGCCTGCCGCCGCGCCGCGCGGGCTGCTGCGGCCAGGTAGCCGCCGTTGCCCTGGTTGAGATAGCGCGCCACCCGCCCGATGGTGGTGATGCTGACCGCGGTGCGCTCGTGGATCTCCCGATACGGCAAGCCGTCCAGCAACAGCGGCACCACGCGCCAGCGATCCACCATCACCTCCAGCTCGGCCGGCGTGCACAGATCGCCGAGAAAGGCGGCCATTTCCTCCGCGTTCTTCAGCGACAGCAGCGCCTCGTACAGGCTTTGCGCGGCGGCATTCACGGCAGTTGCGTCAGGTGATCTACGTTTCATGATGTACTAATGCGTTAATACAATAGCGCACAGCATAGCTGCCATGATGCGCTGCGGCAAGCCCCGGATGCCGGCGGTCGTCATGGCGCCGACATCGTGACGCAAGGACCATCTCTGGTATTGACGCACGCCACAAGACCCAATATGTTGTGCCTGTCGGTACCCGGCCGCTTGCGGCAGCCGGGTTGAAAAGGGAATCCGGTGTGAATCCGGAGCTGCCCCGCAGCGGTAAGCGGAAACGAACTGCCTTACAGGCACTGGGCGCACAGCACCCGGGAAGCGAGGCACAGTAGGTGGGCCAAGGCCCGCGTCCGCAAAGTCCGAAGACCTGCCGACACATCGGGCCGAACGTCCGGTGCGGGTGACCGCTTCCGCGGGGGAGCGCGTCGCGAATCGGGCACCCTGCCCGGTCGCGCGCGCTTGCCTTGCCAAGCCCAACCCTCTTGGCCCTGCGCGCGGGAGCAGGCAACTGGTCAAGAAGCCGCCTCTCGGCTTCCCTTCGGGGAACGCACATGCCACACCTCATGCTCACCTTGCGCCGGGGGGGGGGGGGGGGGGGGAAAAAAACCG
>NZ_JBYTEM010000024.1:48533-67565 GCF_058789735.1 Rhodanobacter sp. FW106-PBR-R2A-1-15
GCCCCCCCCACCCCCCCCCCCCCCCCCCCCCCCCCCCCCCCCCCCCCCCCCCCCCCCCCCACCACGCTGACACGTCACGCCGCAGCCAGGCCCGTCCCCCCGGCTGACGGCGCTCCACCGCATCCCTTCATCATCACTGGCCCGCCACCTCGGTGCGCCGGTCATGCCTGCCTGTGCTTCAAAGGAGGACACCCCTCATGCTGGAAACCATCATCAAGCGCGACGGCCGCGTCGAGCCGTTCACTCCGTCCAAGCTCAACCAGTGGGGCGAATGGGCCGCGCAAACCCTGGGCGACGCGGTGGACTGGCCTTCGGTTGTGCTGGAAGCGGTGGCCGGTTTGTCCGGCACGTCCAGCACGCGCGAGCTGCAGCAACAACTCATCAAGACCTGCCTGCACTTCGACACCTGGTCGTACAACCGCATGGCCGGGCGGCTCTACGCCACCTTGATCCGCAAGAATCTGTACGGCCGCGATCGCCCCAGCGTGCAGGCGCTGCACCGCAAGCTGCAGCAGCTCGGCTACATGGAAGTACTGGATTACTCCGCGGCGGAATACGCGCAGGTGGAGGCGATCATCGACCACGAGCGCGACTTCGCCTATGCGCATTACCAGTTGCACACCCACCTCACCAAGTACGCCATCGCCGACCGCGTCAACGGCGTCCACCACGAGACGCCGCAGTTCATCTACATGCGCATGGCGATGGCGCTGGCGGCGGATCAGCCGCGCGCGCGCCGCATGCACGACGTGGAACGCCTCTACGAACACCTGTCGCTGAACCGCATCAACGCGCCCACGCCCAACCATGTGAACCTGGGCACGCCGCTGCGTGGTTACGCGAGCTGCTGCCTGTACACCACCGGCGACAACGCGCGCTCCATCGCGGTGGGCAACCACATCGCCAACACCATGACCTACATGTCCGCCGGCATCGGCGCGCACATGCAGACGCGCTCGCTGAACGACCCGGTGCGCGGCGGCGTGATCCGCCACCAGGGCAAGCTGCCGTATTACCGCGCCCTGGTGGCCGAGGTGAAATCCAACCTGCAGAACGGCCGCGGCGGCGCCTGCACCAGCTACTTCTCGATCTTCGACCCGGAAGTGGATGCTCTGCTGCGGCTGAAGAACCCGATGTCCACCGCCGACCGGAAGATCCGCGGCATGGACTACTCCTGGGGCGGCAACCGCTTCTTCGCGCGCAAGGTGGCCTTGAACGAGGATGTGTTCCTGTTCAACTGCTACACCGCGCCCGACCTGCAGGAGGCGCTGTACAGCGGCGATGAGACGCGCTTCGAGGCGCTGTACCGGAAGTACGAGGCGGACACGGGCTTCAGCAAGACCTTTGTCAGCGCGCGCGAACTGCTCATCACCGCCAGCAACGAATGGAACGAGACCGGGCGCATCTACGAGCACAACATCGCCGAGATGAACCGGCATACGCCGTTCAAGGACACCATCTACAGCTCCAACCTGTGCTCGGAAATCGCCCTGCCCACGGCACCGTACAACCACATCCTCGAACTGTATGCGCAGCACGACATCTCCTTCGTCACCTTCGAGACGGAGGCCGGCGACACGCGCCGCATCGAGGGCGGCGAGCGCATCGCCACCGCACGCGGCGAACTGTGGCCCGAGGATCTCGCCGTGGGCGACGTGGTCGATGGCGCCCGCGTCGAGCGCATCGCCCAGCGCTCCTCGCCCGAGGTGGCCACCTGCAACCTCGCCGGCATCTGCGTGGACAACATCGATTCGGAAGAGCAATACGCCGAAGTAGCCTATTACGCGCTGCTCATGATCGACAAATGCATCCACCTCGCGCACTACGAGCTGCCGCAGGTGGGCGTGACCTCGCGCCGGCGCCTGAATGCCGGCGTGGGCATCCTCGGCCTGGCCCACCTGATGGCGAAAAACCGCCAGCGCTACACGACGCCCGAAGGCAAGGCCTTCATCCACACCGTGGCCGAGCGGCACTACTACCACCTCCTGCGCGCCAGCCTGCGGCTGGGCCAGGAACTGGGCAACGCGCCGTGGATGCACAAGACGCGCTGGCCCGAAGGCTGGCTGCCGCTGGACACCTGCAACGGCAACATCGACAAGCTCGGCAACTTCCGCATGCACTACGACTGGGAGGCGTTGCGCGCCGAGATCAAGGCCAATGGCGGCATCCGCAATTCGGTACTGGTGGCGCATATGCCCACCGAAACCAGCGCCAACGCCTCGGGCACCACCAACGGGCTCTATCCCGTGCGCGAGCTCACCCTCATCAAGACCGACAACCACCGGGTGAACTACTGGGCCGCGCCCGAGGGCGACAGCATCGGCGAGTGGTACCAGTCGGCCTGGGACGTTCCCGCACGCGACCTCACCGAGATGTACGCCATCGTGCAGAAGTGGACCGACCAGGGCATCTCGGCCGACTTCTATCGCCGCGTAATCGGCGACGACTGCATCGAATCCACCGAGATGATCGATAACTACCTCTACCGCGTGAAGCTGGGGCTGAAGTCCAAGTACTACATGAACCAGAAGACCTCCAACGGCATGCAGGAGATCGCGGCAACCACCGCGACCAGCGCCGTCGACGAGAAGGACAGCGATTGTGAGGCATGCACTTTGTGAAGCAGTGGCGGCCTCGCCCCGTCCGTGCGGACGAAGCCGCTCCCGCAACAACAGCCACCACCGCACACACCGCCACGAGAACGCCATGACCGACAACATTTTCAACTACGCCAAGACCGACTACGCCAAGCCCTCGCTGTTCCTGGGCCAGAAGCCTGGCTTGTTCGACACCATCAACCGCCACTACCCCGACATCTGGCGCCTGTACAAGGCACAGAAATCGCTGGACTGGGACGAAAACGAGTTCGACTACTCCTCCTGCAACGCCGACTTCAAATCCTGCTCGCGCGCCACCTGGGAAATGATGATCAAGACCCTGGCCTGGCAATGGGAAGCCGACAGCGTGGCCTCGCGCGCCATCGCCCCGGTGCTGGCGCCCTTCATCACCTCCAGCGAGCTGTGGGCCTGCTGGCAGCGCATCTCCGACAACGAGGTGATCCACGCCGCCACCTATTCGGAGATCGTGCGCAACTCCTTCGACGACCCGGGCGCCATCATCGAGGAGATCCTGCGCGTGGAGCAGGCGCACGCGCGGCTGGAGCGCGTGGTCAAGGCCTTCGCCGACGGCTACCGCGCCTCGCACCGATACGCGCTGGGGCAGCTGCCCGACGACCAGGCCACCTACAACACCGTGTTCATGACGGTGGTGGCGCTGTTCTGCATGGAGCGCATCCAGTTCATGGCGAGCTTCGCCGTCACCTTCGCCATCTGCGACACCGGCCTGTTCCAGCCCATCGGCAAGGCGATCCAGAAAATCGCCCAGGACGAGCTGGAAATCCACGCCGAGCTGGATCGTGCCGTGCTGGCCAACGAGCTCACTACCGAACGCGGCCAGACCGCCTTCCGCACATGCCGCGGTGAGATCGAGGCGCTGCTCGAGGAAGTGGTGGACAGCGAGCTCACCTGGATCGCCTACCTGTTCGACGAGGGCCGTGAGCTGGTCGGCATGAACCCCGAACGCCTGTCGGCATGGACGCTGTACTGCGCCAAGGACGTCTACCAGACGCTGGGCCTGACCACCACGAAACACGCCCTGCCCGGCGCCAACCCGCTCAAGTACATGGAGAAGTGGCTGAACATCTCCAAGACCCAGGCCTCGCCGCAGGAACAGGACATCGCCGCCTACAAGGTAGGCGTGATGCGCCGCACCGACAAGAACCTGATCTTCGACGCCGACTTCTGAAGGAGCCTCCATGCAAGTCATCATCTACGGTCGCGACCACTGCGCGAGCTGCGACAAGACCAAGCTGCTGTGCCAGATGAAATCCATCACCTTCCAGTACCACAACGTGGGCAGCGACATCAGCGTGGACGAGTTGCGCAGCAAGGTGGGCCAGCGCACCACCAGCCTGCCGCAGATCTTCCTGGCCGAAGGCGACACGATCCGCTACGTGGGCGGCTACGACGACTTGCGCAGCGCCCTGCAACGCATGCATTGAGAGACCGTGAATTCTTCAACCTCTCAGCCCGGCCACGACGAGGGCATGGCGAGGGCATGGATGCCCGAGTTGAGGCAATGCAGGAGCAATTGCCCGATGCCCGAGTTGAGGCAACGCAGGGAGCAACTGCCCGATGCCCGGTCGGGAGTCAGTCACGAAATGACTGGGTCGCGCAAACGCGTGCGAAAAAGCTCGCCAGGAGCAAACCTGTACAGCCGCAGCTGACCCGTACGGCGGGCAGCAAGGATGCCGCACGCACGTGCGCCGGGCACGCCGATGAAACATTCCGCACGACGCGGAGTTTTTCGCCGGTGCTGGCCGCAGGCCAACAAAAACCCCGCCGAGGCGGGGTTCTGGTTGGCCGCAACCGGCGAAGGAATCAGGCCGATTTCTTCTTCGGCGCGGCTTTCTTGGCGGCGGCCGGCTTGGTCACGGTCGGCTTGGCGCCCACCACGGCCGGCGCCACGGCGTGCGCGCGGGTGTTGCCATAGCTGCCACGGTACGTCTTGCCGCGACGGGTCTTGCGATCGCCCTTGCCCATGGGGAACTCCTTGATTTATTGGATGAACGGCCGCTCATCATAGCAGCGTTCGGCGCCGCACGGGATAGTCAGCGACAGCCGTGGCCGGCACAGTCGTCGCTCGCATCGAGACAACTCCCGGGATCGATCTGCACGGTCACGTGCTGGATCCCGAAACGCTCCAGCAGCATGCGCTTGATGGCCTGCAGGGCCCGCGCGCCATCGGCGCGATCATGCAGCTCGGCATGCACGGTGGCCATGCGCGAACCTGAGGCGAGCTGCCACACGTGCAGGTGGTGGATGTCGCAGATGCCGGGGTCGGCGGTGCGCAGCGACGCTTCCACCAGCGCGCTGTCCATGCCGTCGGGCACGCCCTCCAGCAGGATGTGCGCCGACATCCGCAGCAAGCGCCACGCGCTGCCCAGGATCAGCAGCGAGATCAGCAGCGACAGCAGCGGGTCGGCCCACAGCCAGCCGAACCAGCGGATCGCCAGCGCCGCCAGCACCGCCGCCAGCGAACCGAGCAGGTCACCCAGCACATGCAGGCTGGCGCCGGCCAGGTTGACGTCGTCGTGCGCATGTCCGTGCAGGGTACGCAACACCAGCGCATTCACCAGCAGCCCCGCGACCGCCACGGCCAGCATGATTCCAGACAGGATCTCCCCGGGATGCAGCAGCCGCGCGACGGCCTCGTAGACGATCCAGCCGACCAGCGCGAACTGGCCCAGCGCATTGACGAACCCAGCCAGCACCTCCATCCGGCCATAGCCGTAACTGCGCCGTGCGTCGGCCGGCCTGCTCGCCATCCGCGCGCCAACGACCGCCAGCAGCAGGGCCAGCGCATCGACCACCATGTGCCCGGCGTCGGCCAGCAAGGCCAGCGAACCAGACCACACGCCACCGGCCGCCTCGACTGCCATCATCACGACGGTCAGCACGAACGCGAACAGCAGCTTGCGACTGCGTCCGTCGGACGCGACCGCCGAATCGTGCGCGTGTTCGTGGTCGTGCGGGTGGGCGTGGGCGGTGTTCATGCACACATGCTAGGAACAGCCACTGCCGTTACACAATCACCGCCGGATTCGCTACGACTCAGTGCGCGCACTGCGGGCCGTGCACGTGCGCACCGTTGCTGCGGCTGTCCAGCCGCAGATTGACGAAATGCGCAGCGGCCAGCAGCAGGCCGCCAAAGGTCACCAGCACGCTGTGCAGGACCGGCGTGGAGCCGTCGATATAGATGATGCCGAGCAGCAGCAGGGCCAGCCCCGGCGCCGCCAGCCGCAATGGCAGGGTGCGCTGGTGCCGGCGGTAACCGCGGACCAGGACGAACGAGGCCAGCACGCAGGCAAACAGCACGAACACGCGCTCGAAGCGATGGTCGGCCAGGAATTCCAGGCCCAGCAGCGGCAGCAGCGCAATCACGAAGGGCAGCAGCGCGCAGTGGATCGCGCACAGGAAAGATGCCGTCGCACCGACGCGATCGGCGGCATGCCACCAGCGGATTTTGTTCGCCTGCTCGGAGTCCATCGTCGTGCCCGGCACCGCCAGAGGTGGCGGCTCAAGTGTTCAGCCGGGTGGATGTTACATTATAACGTTGCAAAACGCCATGCCGACCGTCGCAGGTTCATCCCTTGCGACAATGCCGGCAGGTGCCATGGACTTCCAGCGTCTGCGCCTGCGGACGGAAACCGAACGCCTTCGCCTGCGCCTCGATCAGCTCGGCGACCCGCTCGTCGCAGACCTCCTGGGCGCTGGCGCAGGTATCGCAGATCAGGAACGGCACCTGGTGCGCCTCAGCCGGGTGGTGGCAGGAGACGAACGCGTTGATGGATTCCAGCTTGTGGATGAAGCCGTTCTCGAGCAGGAAATCTAGCGCGCGGTAGACCGTGGGCGGCGCCGCGTTGCCGTGCTTCTCGCGCAGCTGGTCGAGCAAGTCGTAGGCCTTGACCGGCTTGTCTGCGGCGGCAACCAGTTCCAGCACCTCGCGCCGCAGCGCGGTCAGGCGCAGGCCGCGCTTCTCGCTGGCGAGTTCCACCGCCGCCACGAAACCCCTGGGATCATCATGGTGGTGATGGTGGTGCGGGTGCGGCCTGGTGGAGATGGCAGTCGTCAATGTGGTCACCTCGGCGGCAATTGTACACCCCGGCCACGCCTTCGCCCCGGCAGCGGCGGCGGTTGGCGACGACGCGGTCGGGCCAGCACCACGAACCAGCCCAGCGGTCCCAGCAGGGTGGCCCACACGACGCCATCGACCAGCCGACCCCGCCACCAGCCGAGCAGCGCGCCGACCAGGACGAACAGCAGACTCCACCAGAACAGCGCCGCCCACGGCACCAGCCGCATCAGGTTGAAGAAGATCCGCCAGAAGGCATCCGGTGCGGCGGGATCGACTCCCACGGTCGCGCTGTCCAGCCATTCGTTCATGCGATCCCGCAGCTGCCGTTAGGATAGGCACGATGCTGTCCGCAGACGGCGCCTGTGCGCAAGCGGGCGCCACCGCCGAGCCCACGAGGAACCCACGCTCATGCGCTGCCTGCTGATCGAGGACGACCTGGCGACCGCCGAGCTGGTCCGCCATGGGCTGGAGCGGGCCGGCCACGTAGTGCAGGCATGCCACGAAGGCGATACCGGACTGCGCCTGGCGCTCGATGGCAGCTGGGATGTGCTGGTACTGGACCGCATGCTGCCCGGCGGCGTGGACGGCCTGGGCGTGCTTGCCGCCTTGCGCAGCCACGGCATCGCCACGCCGGTGATCGTGCTGAGCGCGCTGTCCAGCCTGGATGAGCGCGTGCGCGGCCTGCGCAGCGGCGGCGACGATTACCTGGGCAAGCCGTTCGCATTCGACGAGCTGCTGGCGCGGATCGAGGCGCTGGCGCGGCGCGCAGTGCAGCGCAGCGAACCGGACGTGATCGAGATCGGCGACCTGCGCGTGGATACCCGCAACCGGCGCGTGCATCGCGGCACCCAGGCGATCACGCTGCAGCCGCGCGAATACCAGCTGCTCGAATACCTGGCCCGCCACCAGGGCATGGTGGTCACCCGCCGGATGCTGCTCACCGCGGTGTGGGGTTACCACTTCGATCCGGAGACCAACGTCATCGACGTGCAGATAAGCCGGCTGCGCAACAAGCTGGACCGCGACTTTCCGACACCGCTGATCCACACCGCCCGTGGGGTCGGCTATACCCTGCGCGCCGAATGAGCATCATGCGCAGCGGCCTGCGCCATTCCGTCGTGCTGCGCATGGCGCTGGGCTACGGCCTGCTGCTGCTGGTCTCGGTTGCGGTGGTTTCGGCGATCTTCTACATCGGCACCGCCGGGCTGCTCGCACGCAACATCGACAAGCAGCTCGAACTGGGCGCGCGCCGACTGGTGCAGTTGCACGACCGCCAGGGACTGTCCGCGCTGCGCCAGGAGATCTTCGGCCTGCTCACCGACGACCAGGACGTCAACACCGAGATCTATCAGCTCGACGCGCCCGACGGCAGCGTGCTGATCGGCAACCTCGACCGCTGGCATGCCACCGGCACCGCCACCGAGGCGCTGCTGGAGCAACCGGTGCGGCGGCGCGGCCAGGACACGTTGGGGCGCCTGCTCGTGCATCGTTTCCCGGACGGCGCGGTACTGGTGGTGGGGCGCGACCTGCAGGATCAGCGCGACCTCGAACGCATGGTGCTGGCCGCGCTGGCCATGGGCGGCCTGATCGCCTTCGCGCTGGCGGCGGGCGGCGCGCTGCTGGTGCGACTGCAGCTGCAGCGCCAGCTCAAGGCGATCCACCGCACCACCGCGGAGGTTGCCGCAGGGCGGCTGGACCGGCGCATCACGGTCGGCCGTTCGCGTGACGAGTTCGCGATGGTGGCACGCGACGTCAACCGCATGCTCGACCAGATCGAGCAGCTGATGAACAGCGCCCGCGACGTCTCCAATGCGATCGCGCACGACCTGCGCACGCCGCTGGGCCGCATCCGCGCCGTGCTGGAGGACGCGCTGCATCCGCAGCAGCCGCCGCAGGCGCTGCGCGAAGCTGCGACCAGCGCGATCGACGAGATCGACGCGGTCACCCGTCTGGTGGACAAGCTGCTGCAGATCGCCGAGGCCGAGGCCGGCGTGCGCCGCCAGAACTTCGAGCCGGTCGCCTTGCGCGAGCTGGTCGGCGACATCGTCGAGCTGTACCAGCCGGCAGCCGAAAGCGAGGGCATGACGCTTGCGCTGACGGTCGAGGACGAACCGCAGGTGGAGGCCGACCGTGACCTGCTGGCGGGCATGCTGGCCAACCTGCTCGACAACGCGCTCAAGTACGCCGGCCACGGCGCCGCGGTGCGGGTCGTGGTCCGCGCCGCGGCGGAAGACGTGCGCATCGAGGTGGCCGACGACGGGCCCGGCATCCCGCCCGGGTTGCTGGGTCGGGCGACCGAGCCGTTCTTCCGCGCCGATGCCAGCCGCTACCAGCGCGGCAACGGCCTGGGCCTGTCCATCGCGGCGGCCGTGGTCGCCCTGCATCGCGGGCAGCTTCGGCTGGAGGACGCGGCCCCCGGCCTGCGCGTGGTCATCCGGTTGCCGCGCGGGAACGACGGCAACCTTTCCGGACGGTAACTGTTTCCGCCCGGATCGCGCGATTAACTTAGCGCCGCCTGGCACGCGGCCGCCCCCGGCGATCCACACCGAGGCGGGCGGCCTCACCCCGCACGCCGCCCTTTGCCGCGCGACCTGCGCATGCCCTGCCCCCAAGGAATGCGTGATGTATGACCTCATCCGAACGATGCGCCCGGCGCTGCAACCGTGCCTGCTCGCGGCGCTGCTGGCCGTGCTTGCCGCCTGTGGCCGCCGCGCCGATCCGCCTGCGGCCACGGCCCGGCCCGGCGACAGCGTCACGCTGACCGAGCGCCAGGCGCAGCAGGTGGCGGTGCTGCCGTCGCAATGGCGCGCATTCGACCGTCGCCTCGATGCCGTCGGCTACATCGACTTCGACCAGGACCGCCTGGCCCAGGTGTCTTCGCCTTACCAGGGCCGCGTGCGGCAGGTGCTGGTGCAGGTCGGCGACCGCGTGGCCAGGGGGCAGCTGCTGTTCACCGTCGACAGCGCCGACCTTGTGCAAGCGGAGTCGAACCTGGTGGCCGCCGCCGGCGTGCGTGCCCTGGCCAGCCACACCCTCGAACGCGCGCGCCAACTGCTCGACATCCAGGCGAACGCCCGCAAGGACCTGGAGCAGGCCATCGCGGACCAGCAGACCGCCGAGGCCAGCTACCGCGCGGCGCGCACAGCGCTGCGCCTGCTCGGCCAGACCGACGCGCAGATCGACCGCATCGCCACTCGCCGCGCCATCGACGGCGAACTGCGCGTGACCAGCCCGATCGCCGGGCGGGTGGCGGCGCGCGCGGTGGCGCCGGGCGACTGGCTGCAACAGGGCGGCGCCGCACCCATCAGCGTGGCGGCCGACGATGCGCTGTGGATGGTGGCCGGCGTGCCGGAGGACGAAATCACCGAGATCCACCCCGGTGATCCGGTCAGCGTGCGGGTGGAAGCCCTGCCGGGACTGGTGCTGCAGGGCCGGGTCGACCTGGTCGGCAGCAGCGTCGATCCGATCACCCACCGGGTGCAGGTGCGCACGGTGCTGCACGGCGCCGACGCACGGCTGCGCCCGCAGATGCTGGCCAGCATGGAGGTGCGCACTGCGCCGCCGGCGCGCGTGGTGACCGTGCCCGCCGAGGCCGTGGTGCGCGAGGGCGACGGCACCATGACGGTATACGTCACCACCGACGGCCGCCGCTTCACGCGGCGCCCGGTGGCACTGGGCCGGCAGCAGGACGGCCAGGACGAGATCGGCAGCGGCCTCGCCGCCGGCGAGCGCGTGGCCGGCAGCGGCGCGCTGTTCCTGAGCAACGCGCTGGCGCTGCAGTCGCAGTAGCCCACCCGCAAGGAAACGCATCGTGCTCAGAGGCATCGTCGCATTCGCGCTCAACCGCCGCTCCATCGTGCTGATGGCGCTACTGGCGTTCCTGATCGCCGGCCTGGTGGCGTATTCCAAGCTCAACATCGAGGCCTATCCGAACCCGGCTCCGGTGATCCTGGAAATCACCGCACAGGCACCCGGCCTGTCGGCGGAGGAAATGGAGCGTTCCTATACCCGCCCGATGGAACTCGGCCTGGCGACCACGCCGGGGGTGGACACGATCCGCTCGACCTCGTTCTACGGCCTGTCCTTCGTGCGCGTCACCTTCAGGTACGGCGTCGACTACTACCGGGCGTACACCCAGGCCGCGCTCAACCTGCAGCAGAACGTGAGCCTGCCCAACGGCGTGCAGCCGCAGATCCAGGCCTCCAGCCTGGTCGGCGAGATCTACCGCTACCAGCTGGTCGGCCCGCCACACTTCGGGCTGACCCAGTTGCGCACGCTGCAGGACTGGGTGGTCAGCCACCGCCTGCTGTCGGTGCCCGGCGTAGCCCAGGTGGTCACCTGGGGCGGCACCACCAAGGCCTACGACGTGGACGCCGACCTGCACCGACTGCAGGGCTACGGCATCACCCTGCCCCAGTTGATCGCGGCGATCGGCAACGCCAACACCAACGTCGGCGGGCGCACGATCGGCATCGGCCAGCAGTCGGTGAACATTCGCGGCATCGGCCTGATCCGCGACACCAGCGACATCGGCGACATCGTGCTGGCGCAGTCGCACGGCACGCCGGTGCTGGTGAAGGACGTCGCCCGCGTCTCGATCGGCCACGTGCCGCGCCTGGGCCAGGCCGGCCGCGACGACCAGGACGACGTGGTGACCGGCATCGTGGTGATGAACCGCACCGAGCAGACCAGCGACGTCGTGGCGCGCGTCAAGGCCGAAGTCGCCAGGCTCAACAGCGATGGCACCCTGCCCGCCGGCGTGCGCCTGGCGCCGATCTACGACCGCTCCACGCTGGTCGCGGTCACCACCCACACGGTGTTGCACAACCTGCTGTTCGGCTGCCTGCTGGTGTTCCTGATCCAGTGGCTCTTCCTCGGCGACCTGCGCAGCGCGCTGATCGTCAGCGCCAACATTCCGGTAGCGCTGTTCTTCAGCATCATCCTGATGGTGGCGCTGGGCGAGTCGGCCAACCTGCTCTCGGTGGGCGCGGTGGACTTCGGCATCATCGTCGACTCGGCGGTGATCCTGATCGAGAACATCTTCCGCAACTTCCAGAAGGGCGCCGACGAGCGGCAGGAACTGCTGCACGAGCATGCGCAGAACGAGTTCGCCATGTACGCCCGCGGCGGCACCGCGCACAACTGGAAGGAACGGCTGCGCCTGCTGTTCATCAGCGCGATCCAGGTCGACCGCGCGGTGCTGTTCTCCACCGCGATCACGGTGGCCGCCTTCATCCCGCTGTTCACCATGCAGGGCGTGGAAGGCCAGATCTTCAACCCGATGGCGCGCACCTATGCCTATGCGCTGTCCGGCGCGCTGATCGCCACCTTCACGGTGACGCCGGTGCTGGCCTCGCTGCTGCTGCCGCGCCACGTCGCGGAAACGGAGACCTGGTTCGTCCGCGCGATCCGCCGGCTCTATTCGCCGATCCTCGAGCAGGCGCTGCGCCGGCGCCGGCTGACTGCACTGATCGGCACGGGCTTCCTGCTGGTCGCCGCGCTGCTGGCCACCCGTATCGGCACCGAGTTCATGCCGACGCTGGAGGAAGGCAACCTGTGGATCCGCGCCACCATGCCCACCACCATCACGCTGGAGGCCGGCGAGGCCCAGGTGGGCCGCATGCGCCGCCTGATCAAGGCGCACCCGGAGGTGGTCACCGTGGTCTCCCAGCACGGTCGGCCGGACGACGGCAGCGACGCCTCGGGCTTCTACAACGTGGAGTTGTTCGTGCCGCTGAAGCCGCAGGACGAATGGCCCGCGGGCGATACCAAGGAGAAGCTGGTGGACTCGCTGCAGCGCGAATTCGGGCAGGCCTTCCCGGGGGTGCAGGTCAACTTCTCGCAATACATCCAGGACAACATCGAGGAAGGCCTGTCCGGCGTGAAGGGCGCCAACTCGGTGAAGATCGTCGGCCCGGAACTGCCGGTGCTGGAAAAACTGGCCGACCAGGTGATGGAGCAGATGCGCCGCGTGCGTGGCGTGGAAGACCTCGGCGTGTTCCACGTGCTCGGCCAGCCCAACCTCGACATCACCGTCGATCGCGCCAGGGCCGCACGCTACGGCCTCAACACCGGCGACATCGACAGCGTGATCCAGGCGGCGGTCGGCGGCACCCAGGCCACTACGGTGATAGAGGGCGACCGCCAGTTCCCGCTCACCGTGCGGCTGGCCGCGCCGTACAGATCCGATCCGCGCGCGATCGGCGACATCCCGGTGGGCTACACCGCCTCGAACGGCGTCACCGCCTACGTGCCGCTGCGCGAGGTGGCCAACATCTCGCTCGATACCGGCGCCTCCTACATCTACCACGAGCGCAACGAGCGCTTCATCCCGGTGAAGTTCAGCGTGCGCGACCGTGACCTCGGCGGCACCGTGGCCGAGGCGCAGCGGCGCATCGCCGCGCACGTCGCGCTGCCGGCCGGCTACCACCTGGCCTGGGCGGGCGAGTTCGAGGACATGCAGCAGGCCAAGGTGCGCCTGGCGGTGGTGCTGCCGATCGCGCTCGGGCTGATCCTCGCCCTGCTCTACACGCTGTTCAACTCGCTGCGCGACAGCCTGCTCACGCTCGCCGCGATCCCCCTCTCGATCGCCGGCGGCCTGATCGCGCTGTACCTGTCGGGGCTCAACCTCAGCGTGTCGGCGGCAATCGGCTTCATCTCGCTGTTCGGCGTGTCGGTCATGAACGGGATCCTGGTCATCAGCCACTTCAACCACCTGTTGTTCGAGGGCAGCCCGCCGCTGGAGGCGATGCGCCTGGCCGCCGAGCAGCGCATGCGCCCGATGCTGATGACCGCGCTCTCGGCCTGCATCGGCCTGCTGCCCGCCGCGCTCTCCACTGGCATCGGCAGCCAGGTGCAGCGTCCGCTGGCCACGGTGGTGGTGGGCGGCATGCTGCTGGGACCGCTGATGCTGCTGGTGGTGGCGCCGGCACTGCAGGTGCTGGTGGTGGAGTGGTCGCAGCAGCGCAGTCGACGCCGCACCACCGCGACGGAGCCCTCGCCGTGAACGCGCGCGCCTACCGCTTCGCCGCCTGCCTTGCCACCGCTGTGCTGGTCGCCGGCTGCGCGGTCGGCCCCGACTACCGGCGCCCGGCGCTGCCGCCGGCGGACGCCTACCTGCGCGAGCCGCTGCCGGCGACGATAAGCGGCGCGGGCGACAGCCAGCGCCTGCTGCCGGGGACGCAGGCCAGCGCGGCATGGTGGCGGGCCTACGGCTCGCCGCAGCTCGACGCGCTGGTGGCGCGCGCGCTGACGCACAACCCGTCGCTCGACGGGGCACGGGCCGCACTGCGCGTGGCGCAGGAAAATCTCGCCGCGCAGCGGGCAGCGTTCCTGCCGAATGTGCAGCTCGGCTACTCGGCCAGCCGCCAGCAGAACGCCGTGGGCACCCTCTCGCCCGCGCTGACCTCCGGCCAGCCGATGTATACGCTGCACACGGCGCAGCTCACGGCGGGCTACGCGCCGGACGTGTTCGGGCTGAACCGGCGCACGACCGAGTCGCTGGCCGCGCAGGCGCAGGCGCAGCGCCTGCAGTTGGAAGCCGTGCGCCAGGCACTGGCCGCGAACGTGGTGGCGGCGGCGGTGCAGGAAGCCTCGCTGCGCGCGCAGATCGCGGCCACCGAGGGCATCGTCGCGGACGCCACCCGTGCGCTCGCGCTGGTGCGCCGGCAGGTCGAACTGGGCGGCGCCTCCGGCCTCGACGCGGCCGCGCAGGAAATCGCCCTGGCCCAGGCCCGCGCCGCCCTGCCCGTGCTGCAGAAGCAGGAGCAGCAGAACCGCGACCTGCTCGCGGTGCTGGCCGGGGAGCCGCCCGCGCAGGCGAACGAGCCGCCGTTCGCACTGGACCGCCTGCAGCTGCCGCGCGAGCTGCCGGTGGCGCTGCCGGCCACGCTGGTCGAGCGGCGCCCGGACGTGCGCGCCGCCGAGGCCGAGGTGCATGCCGCCAGCGCCCAGGTCGGTGTGGCCGTGGCCAGCCGCTTTCCGCAGTTCTCGCTGTCCGCGCAATACGGCGGCAGCGCCACCGCCTTCGACCGCATGTTCGCCTCGGGCAACACGTTCTGGAGCCTGACCGGCGGCGTGGCGCAGACCGTGCTCGACTTCGGCGCGCTGAAGCACCGCCAGCGCGCCGCCGAGGCCGCCCTGCAGCAGGCCGTGGCGCAGTATCGCGGCACCGTGCTGGCCGCGTTCCAGAATGTCGCCGACGCGCTCTACGCACTGGACGCCGACGCCCGCGCGGCCGAGGCCGCCGCCAGCGCCGAGTCTGCCGCGCGGCGCACGCTGGAACTCACCCGCCGGCAGCAGCAGGCCGGCCAGGTGGGCGGGCTGGCCGTGCTCGTGGCGGAGCAGGCCTGGCAGCAGACGCGGATCGCCGCGGTGCAGATGCAGGCGACGCGCCACGCCGACACCGCGGCGCTATACCTCGCCCTCGGCGGCGACTGGCAGGACGACGCGTCGAAGCGCTGAGCCGCGCGGTGCTCAGCCCTGCGCGAGGACCTTCGCGTGGTCGAGGCGGCGCAGCGCCTCGGCGCGGCCGGCCAGGTAGATGGTGTGCTCGATCGAGGGCGAGACCTGGGTGCCGGTCATCGCCACGCGCAGCGGCTGGGCGACCTTGCCCATGCCGAGCGCCAGCTGCGCGGCGACCTGTTCGATCACCTGGTGGATGGGCCCGGGTTGCCACTGGACCTCGGCGAGCAAGGCCTTCGCCGCATCGAGCACGGCCGGCGCGCTGTCGTTCCTCAGGTGCTTGGCCACCGCCTTGTCGTCCCACTCGACGATGGGGCCGTACCAGATCTTCGCGCGCTCGGCCATTTCCTTCAGCGTGTGCACGCGGTCGCGCAGCGCCACGATCACGTCGACCGGCGCCGGGCCGTGCGAAGCGTCGATGCCGGCACGCTGCAGGTGCCACTCGAACTCGGCGGCCAGCGACTGCGGCTCGTCGGTCTTCAGGTAGTGCTGGTTGAGCCAGGCGAGCTTCTCGGTGTCGAAGCGCGAGGCAGCCTTGTTGACGTTGGCGATGTCGAACAGCGCGATCATTTCCTCACGCGAGAAGATCTCCTGGTCGCCGTGCGACCAGCCGAGGCGCACCAGATAGTTCAGGATCGCGTGCGGCAGGAAGCCGTCGGCGCGGTACTCCATCACGCTGACCGAGTTGGTGCGCTTGGAGAGCTTCTTGCCTTCCTTGTCCAGGATCATCGGCAGGTGCGCGAATTCCGGCACTGGCGCACCGAGCGCCTGGTAGATGTTGATCTGCCGCGGCGTGTTGTTGACGTGGTCGTCGCCGCGGATCACCTCGGTGATGCCCATGTCGATGTCGTCGACCACCACCGCGAAGTTGTAGGTGGGCCAGCCGTCGGAGCGGAAGATCACCAGGTCGTCCAGCTCGCTGTTGGCGATCTCGATGCGGCCCTTCACCTTGTCCTCGAACACCACCGAACCCTCCGTCGGGTTACGGAAGCGGATCACGCGATTCGGATCCTCGCGGAAAGGTTCGTTGCGGTCGCGGTAATAGCCGTTGTAGCGCGGCTTTTCGCCCGCCTTCATGGCCGCCTCGCGCATCGCCTCGATCTCTTCCTTGCTCTCGTAGGCGTAGTAGGCGTTGCCGGCGGCGACCAGTTCGCCGGCGACCTGTTTGTAACGCGCCAGCCGCTGGGTCTGGTAGAACGGGCCTTCGTCGGCGTCGAGATCGAGCCAGTGCATGGCGTCGAGGATCGCCTGCACGGCCTCCTCAGTGGAGCGCTCGCGATCGGTGTCCTCGATGCGCAGGATGAACTGGCCGCCGCGGCGACGCGCCTCCAGCCAGCAATACAGCGCGGTGCGCGCCCCGCCGATGTGCAGGAAGCCGGTGGGGCTGGGGGCGAAGCGGGTGCGGACGGTCATCGGTATATCAGCGGAATGGGATTGAGCCGCCGATTTTAACCGATCTGCGACATGCGCCCGCGCATCTGCCGGCCAGATCCGCTCACTTCACGTGAATGGTGATCTTCCTCGACACCACGGTCGGCTCGAACGGCACGTGGTTCTGGTCGCCCAGCTCCAGTTGCAGCGTGTGCGTGCCCGGCTTCAGCTTCAACGTGGTCTCGGTCTGGCCGCCGCCGAAATGGATGTGCTGTTCGTCCTTCGGAATCGGCTGGCCGGCGGGCGGCAGCTCCTTCACGTCGACCAGCAGGTGGTGGTGGCCGGTGTGTTCCTTGGCCACGCCGGCCGGCGCCACGCCCATGCCCTTGAGGCCAAAGCGCACGGTGACGTCCTGGCCCACGGTGGCGCCGTTGGCGGGCGCGATGATGTACGCCTCGGCACCGGCAGGAGCCGGCGTGGCCGGCAGGCCGGCCGGGGCATCGGCGGCCAGCGCGGTGCCGGTCAACCCGGCCAGGGCCAGGGCAAACAGGATACGTTTCATCGTCGGTCTCCAGTGAGGGAAGAACGACCCAGTGTAAGCGCAGCGTCATGCCCTCGCCACGCCAGCGCAACGCCGCGGCGCGAAGCTGCGCCCAGCCAGCACGGGTATTCTCATGCGCATCGGCATCGTCAGCGAGACCTATCCACCGGAAATCAACGGCGTCGCGCTGACCGTGCACAGCCTCGCCGCCGGGCTCGCCGCCCGCGGCCACTGCATCGACCTGATCCGTCCGCGCCAGCCGCAGTCGCACGGCGACGAATCCGGCATCGACGTGCTCGAACTGCGCGGCGGCGCGCTGCCCCGCTATCCAGGTCTGCGCTTCGGCCTGCCAGCCGGGCGCACACTGCGGCGGCACTGGTCGCGGCAGCGCCCCGATGCAGTCTATGTGGCCACCGAAGGGCCGCTCGGCTGGTCGGCCGTGCGCGCCGCCAGGCAGCTGGGCATCCCGCTCAGCAGCGGTTTCCATACCCGCTTCGACAGCTACGCCAGCCATTACGGCGTGGGCCTGCTCACGCCGCTGGTGCGCGGCTACCTGCGTCGTTTCCACCAGCGCGCCGCCGCCACGCTGGTGCCGACCGATGCGCTCGCACAGGAACTGCACGCCATGGGCATCACCAATACGCGCCTGCTGCGCCGCGCCGTGGATACGCAGCTGTTCCATCCGAACCGCCGCGACATGGCCCTGCGCGCCGACTGGGGCGTGGACGCCGCCACGCCGGTGGTGCTGTACGTGGGGCGCATCGCGCCGGAGAAGAATCTCGAACTGGCGGCACGAACCTTTCGCGCGATCCAGCAGCAGGTGCCGCGGGCGCGCTACGTGTGGGTCGGCGACGGCCCGGCCCGCGACGCGCTGCAGGCCGCGCATCCGGATTTCATCTTCGCCGGCGTGCAACGCGGCGAGGCACTGGCCCGGCACTACGCCAGCGCAGACCTGTTCCCGTTCCCCAGCCTCAGCGAGACCTTCGGCAACGTGATCATCGAGGCCCTGGCCGCCGGCCTGCCGGTGGTGGCGTACGCCGAAGGCGCTGCGCGCGAGCACCTGGTCGACGGCGTCAACGGTTGCTGCATTGCTACGGGCGATGAGGCGGCCTTCATCGACGCCACGGTCAGGCTGGCCAGCAACCCGGCGCTGATCCGGCACATGGGCCGCGCGGCGCATGCCGGCGTGGCGGGGCTGTCGCCCGAAGCGGTGATCCGCGATTTCGAAAACCTGCTGCGCGAAATGGCCGAGGAGAACCTGCATGAACACGCCTCCGTCGCTGCCCAACTCTGAACTCCTGCCTGGACCCCGCTTCGCGCTGGATCGCCGCGTCTGCGTGATCGCCAACCACTGGGGCGCCCGTCGCGTGGTGGGTGCATGCTTCAGCATGGTCAGCCGGCTCGGCGACGGCATGTTCTGGTACGCGCTGATGGCGGCGCTGGCGGCGTTCGGCGGCCAGCGCGGGCTGATCGCGGCCACGCACATGGCGGTCACCGGACTCGCTGCGCTGCTGCTGTATCGCGTGCTGAAACGTTGGACGCGCCGCCCGCGTCCGTATCGCGCCTGCCCCGGCGTGATCGCGCACGTGCCGCCGCTGGACGAGTTCAGCTTCCCGTCCGGACATACCCTGCAGGCGGTGGGCTTCAGCATCGTGGCGCTGGCCTGGTATCCGGCGCTGGCACCGCTGCTGCTGAGCTTCACCGCGCTGGTCGCCGCCTCGCGGGTGATCCTCGGCCTGCACTACCCGAGCGATGTGCTCGCCGCCATCGTGATCGGCGGCATGCTCGGCGGCGCCTCGCTATGGCTGGCCGGCCTGCCCGGCTGAGAGGTTGTGATTTTTTCAACCTCCCAGGCCGGCCACGGCGAGGCCACGGCGAGGGCATGGCGAGGGCATGGCGAGGGCATGGATGCCCGAGTTGAGGCAACGCAGGAGCGGTTGCCCGATGGCCGGACATGAAAC